>CAYOWM010000049.1:0-8149 GCA_964407635.1 uncultured Flavobacteriaceae bacterium | reverse complement strand
TTGGCATTACGGATTTCACATCGATTATTAACCAACCAAATTCTGCCATTTTATCGGTTGGTGCAATTGTAGAAAAACCAGTTGTAAAAAACGGAAATATTGTTGTAGGACACACGATGAAGCTTACTTTAGCTTGTGATCATAGAACTGTTGACGGTGCAACTGGTGCTTTATTTTTACAAACTTTAAAAGAGTATATCGAAAATCCTGTTACCATGTTAACATAAAGTAATATTTATTACAAAGTATAAAATATATTGTAATATATTTGCACCTAAATTTAATCTAACTTAAAAACTATTCAAAAAAATGAAAAAATTAGTAGTATTAATGATTTTTGCTGTAAGTTTTGCAGTAACATCATGCGGAAAAGCAAAAGAAGCAGCAGATAAAGCTGTTGAAGGAACTAAAAGTGCTGTTGAAAAAACAGGAGAAGCAGTTAAAGATGCAACTGAAAAAACAACGGAAGCGGTTAAAGAAGGTGCAGAAGCAGTTAAAGAAGGTGCTGAAAAAGTAGCAGAAACAGCTAAAGAAGTAGTTTCTAACGACCCAAAAGTAGCTAAAGGGAAAGAATTATTTGTTGCAAAAACATGTACTTCTTGTCATGCAATTGACAAAAAAGTTGTTGGTCCTGCTGTAAAAGATATTGCAAAAGTTTATGCTGAAAAGAAAGGAAATATTGTACAATTTTTAAAAGGTAAAAAAGATGCAATTGTAGATACGGATCCTGCACAAGTAGCAATTATGAAAGCTAATTTAAGTAGTATTCTTAAAGGTTTAAAAGCTGAAGAATATCAGGCATTAGCTGCTTATATTAGAAGTGTTAAATAAATTAGATATAACAATCAAAACAAGTAAAAAGCCGTTAGAAATTAAATTTCTAACGGCTTTTTTATTTTTATACCGTAAAATATTTCTACTGTAAGCCAACTACACACCTTATTTGGCAATTCTCACTTTTTGATACTCGCCATAACCAATATGCTATGTTTGCGTGTCTCAAAACTGTGTTACCCAATACTAATACACATTTTGACTTTTCGCTACGAAAACCGGTTATACGTTTTTAGGATTTCACTGAATATTACAACGAATTTAACCAATCCTCAATAAGAGCAATGCCTTCGGTATGTTTAATTGTAGTACCAATATATGGCATTCCGTAATTAGGTACATTGCTATGCATTCGTGTTACAATAGCATCGCGTTTTTCAAAAATACCTGTTCCTGACATTCTTGTTTCGTAACGAAATTCAAATGTACTTCCGAATTGCATATCGTAAAAACCTCCTGGTTGATGGCAATGTGCACAATTTACATCTAAATATGCTCGTGAACGTTGTTCTTTTGTATATTGTGTATCATTCCATTTTGGTAGAATTAAAACTTCTGTACCAGCATCTACACCAGTTAATAAACCTTTATCTATGAAGTGCTGTAACTGATTTTCGCCATTATGCGTGGTATTCATATTACGCAGTTTTGGTCCTATTGGTGTACGTACACCTGCATTTTGATGGCAATTAACACAAGATGCATAATCTGGCACTTCGTAATCAATCGAATTTGATTCACCTGCATCGTTAATCCAAGTTATAGGTACAATATGCGAATTTTCGGTACGAACGGCATCGGTTTGTGCATCGTTCCATAAGTAGTTTCCTATTTCCCAAACACCTGCTTTTTTAATAAGTACACGTGTCTCTATAATTTTTTTTCCTTGACTGTGATCTCGCTCATCGTTATAATAATAAAATGTCTTTGCCAAAATCGTATTATCAGGATAATTTGGAAATCCATCATCTACATATTGCATAGATTCTCCTTCTGGGATAGATAGGAATCTAGTTTTATGGCAATAATCGGTAAAAAGTGCGGTTTGTAAATTATAAACTTCAACGGTGCTAACAGGTTCTATATTACTCATAGCACCTTTAAATAATCCTATATCAGATAAGTTTTGTAGTAATTCTGGTGTTGGATAAGTGGCAACTTCCTTTGGATTATCACTACTTTTACAAGAAAAAAGGAATAAACTCAAAAGTAGTACGCCAAAGACATATTTTTTGTTTAAATTTTTTAGTAACATACGGAACATATTATTTGTGTTATTTTTAAGTGTTAAATTTAGAGATTTTTGTTTCATAAATAAATAATATTTGTTAATTCAGTCAAATTTATTAAAATATTAGCAATTATTACCCTAATTTTTATGCTATTTTTTGCATAATCAAAATAATATGACAAATATCATTTTTTAAAACCGATTAAACCAAGATAGAATACTTGTTTTCTAGAAACTTATTGTTTTTTTTTATTGCAATAAAAAAATATATCTTATATTTGCAATCGCAAAAAATGGCGAGGTAGCTCAGTTGGTTAGAGCATCGGATTCATAACCCGAAGGTCGGCAGTTCAAGTCTGCTCTTCGCTACTATTTTAAAACGCTGGTTTTCAATTTATTACATAGTAAAAAAATGAAAACCAGTTTTAAAAAAATAAAAAACGTACCTATAAACGTACCTATCAAGTTGGCAAAAATTAATAACGATATTTCTTCGGATGTTAAAGTTTATATACCTAATGTAAATTTAATTTCAAAACGGATAAACAAACCGAAAATCCAATAATTGGTCCTACAAAAAGTAAAATTAGTGCTGCTGTGCCTAATTTTTTATCTTTTTTACTAAATCCTGCAATACTAGTTATTACGTTAATCAAAGCTAAAAGTGGTACTGCTACAAAAGCTCCTCCTCCTTGACCAAAAAAGGAAATTAATATAAAAAATAAATTAACTCCGATAAGTATTTTTACATTTTTTTGGATGTTTTTCATATCTTAATAGTGTAAATTAATAGAATTACAAACTGAAAATCCAATTAATAACAAAGTCATAAAAATGAGTAATGCAACTACGGAACCCTTTTTAGCAGATTTATTTTTGCTAAAATGTATATTTTCAATATTGTGAAATTCTTCTTTGATATGCTAATATAGTTAAAATAATAAATTAGACTACTTTTTTGGAAGGTCTAAACATAAAATACAAACCAACCATAACCATTGGAATGGATAATAATTGACCAGTACTTAATCCTAAATTAAATGTACTTTCAATTCCTCCTTGTGATGCCTTAAAGAATTCTACAAAAAACCGAACTGTCCAAAGTAAAACCATAAAAAGACCAAAAATATATCCTGTTTTATCTTTTTTATCGGTTTTCCAATAGACAAACCAAAGGACTAAAAATACAATTACATAACTCATCGACTCGTATAATTGAGCTGGATGTCGCAACGGAACCATATTGTAGAATTTTTTAAAATTTGCTCCGTTTTCTATTAAATTAAAGGCTTCGTTAACATCGTTTTTGCCAGTTATTCGTATGGCATCGGAATTTCTAAAATGGTGTCTAAAAAACCGAAAACCGTAATCAGAATTTGTTGGTTTTCCTACAATTTCGGAATTCATTAAATTTCCTAATCGTACAAAAATAGCTCCTGATGCAACAGGAATTACAATTCGGTCTAGAATCCACATTATTGGTTTGTATTTGTATTTTCTAGTATAGAAAAACATCGTTAAAATAACACCAATTGCTGCTCCATGACTTGCTAATCCTTGAAAACCTACAATTTTAAACGGTTCTAATTGGATTGGCAATATAATTTCTAAAAATGGTCTATGTTTAAAAGAGTCCCAACTGTAAAAGAAAACTTCGCCAAATCTTGCTCCGAAAATAGTTCCGATAACTACCCAAATAAAAATGGAATCTACATATTCTTCGTTTACATTTTCGTTTTTATATATTTTTTTTAAGATGTAAATACCTAAAGTAAAAGCTATTACAAACATTAATCCGTAATAACGAATAGGAAATCCGAAAATTTTAAAAAGTTCTGGAGAAGGATTCCAGTCTATACTAAGTGCTATCATTTTTTATTTTTTATTTTGGTAAAGGTAAAACTATTTTTTATTTTCAATTTTAAAATTATCTTAAACTTGTTACGGAACAGGATCGTAGCCACTTTTTCCCCAAGGATGGCAACTTGTAATTCGTTTTATAGCAAGCCAAGAACCTTTAAATAAGCCGTGTTTTTGTAATGCTTCCACCGAATAATGCGAACATGTTGGTTCAAATCTACAACTAGCTGGTGTATATGGTGAAATTGCAACTTGATAAAACCTAATTATTAACACAAACGGAAAAGTTACTATACGTTTTAGTATATCAAGGTTTTTAGTGCTTTTTTTCATAATACTTTTTATTTTTAGTATGCAGTGTTCAGTATGCAGTGTTCAGTATGCAGTTTTCAGTATTCAGTGTTCAGTCAGTATTTAGTATTCAGTATGCGGTTTTTACTCAGAACTCCTAATTCCTAATTCCTAATTCTTAATTCATAACTCATAACTCCTAATTCATAACTCCTAATTCCTAACTTCATTCTTCCAAAGATTGCATATTTACCAAATTATAGTACACACCATTTTTAGCAATAAGTTCTTTGTGGTTACCTTGTTCTACAATTTTTCCTTTTTGCATTACAATAATCTTATCTGCTTTCTGAATAGTTGATAAACGATGTGCAATAACAATTGAAGTTCGGTTTTCCATCATTTTTTCAAGTGCTATTTGTACTGCCTTTTCCGATTCGGTATCTAAAGCCGAGGTTGCTTCGTCTAAAATCATAATTGGTGGATTTTTAAGCACTGCACGAGCAATAGAAATTCGTTGTTTTTGACCTCCAGATAATTTATTTCCACTATCGCCAATATTAGTATCGTAGCCATTGGGTAAATCTATAATAAAATCGTGTGCATTGGCAATTTTTGCGGCATTTATAATTTCCTCTTTGCTTGCATTTTTTCCGAAAGCGATATTACTAGCGATAGAATCGTGAAAAAGCACTGCGTCTTGTGTTACAATACCTAATAAATTCCGTAAAGATTTTTTAGTAACTTTTTTAATGTTGTGATTATCAATGGTTATTTCGCCTTTATTTACATCGTAAAAACGCGTAATAAGATTTGCTAATGTAGATTTTCCACTACCTGATTGTCCTACTAAAGCAACTGTTTTTCCTTTTGGAACGGTTAAATTAAAATTTTCTAAAACATAATCATCCTCGTATTTAAAGGAGATGTTTTTAAAATTAATTTGCTCATTAAAAGCTTCTAATTCAATAGCATTTTCAACATCTTTTAACGGATTATCGGTTTCTAAAATTTCTAGAACTCTTTCCGCAGCAGCGTTTCCTTTTTTAACGCGATAACTAGCTTTTGAAATTGCTTTTGCAGGAGTTAGAATATTGTAAGCTAAACCCATATATGCTATAAAATCCTCACCATCTAAGGATTTTTCGATTAGTACTAAATTTCCTCCATAATACAACAAAATGGCAATTACGGTAATTCCTAAAAATTCACTTGTTGGACTTGCAAGATTGGTACGATTTAAAAGAGCATTTGAAAACTTAAAAAAACGAGATGTAGATTCTTTAAATTTATTGGTAAAAGTATTTTCAGCATTAAAAGCCTTTATTATTTTTAAACCACCAAGTGTTTCCTCTATTAAAGAAAGAAAAAAACCTTGCTCTTTTTGTACTCTATCGGATTTTTTCTTTAAATTTTTTCCTACTAAGGATATTAAAAAACCTGAAATAGGAATAAAAATAAATACAAAAATCGTAAGTTTTAGACTAATCATAAGCATTGCTACTATAGTAAAAATTATAGTAAGCGGTTCTCGTATAACCATTTCTAAAATAGACAAAAAAGAATGCTGAATTTCCAAAACATCCGTTCCGATTCTAGCCATAATATCGCCTTTTCTTTTTTCTGAAAAATACGAAATTGGTAATTCTACTACTTTTTTATATAAATCATTTCGCACATCTTTAAGTACGCCATTTCGCAAAAAGGTAATGAAATACATGGCTAAATAATTAAAAATATTTTTAAAGAAAAAGGTAAATATCACTAGAGCGATAACAATCATTAAAGCCTTAGATTTATCCTCACCTGCAACTTGATGAATATAGTATCCCATACTTTCTTTAAAATAAGCCATTACTTTACCAATACCTTCGTAAACAGGTTTTGATGTTACTGTAATTGCCTTTTCGGGATTGAAAATTACTTGTAACAAAGGCATTAATACCAAAAATGATAAGGTAGAAAATAAAGCGTATAGTATATTAAACAGAATATTTAAATATCCATATTTTTTATACGGAATAGCATATTTAATAATTTTTTTAAAGTAATCCATATAATTTAGGCGTTAATTTCTTTAGTTATTCGTTTAATTTTTTCGGTTACTTCTGTTTCTACTTCGGTTAAATTTTCAATATTTTTTAGTGCTTGGTTCACACTGATGTAAAATTTAATTTTTGGCTCTGTTCCGCTAGGTCTTACGGCTACTTTTGTTCCGTTTTCGGTTTCGTAAATTAGTACATTTGATTTGGGAACAGAAATTGTTTCTTGTGTATTAGATAACAAATCTTTTTTAATAGAGGATTGGTAATCGTATAAATATTTTACTTTTTCACCATCGATAAATTCCAAAGGATTTTTACGATAATTTACCATCATTTCTTTAATTTGCTCTGCTCCTGAAATTCCTTTTTTTACAATAGAAATTAGATGCTCTTTATAGTAATTATGTTTTAAGTAAAGTTGGATTAATTCCTCATAAAAAGAAGTATTGTTATCTTTTGCAGCAGCAAATATCTCACAGGCAAGTAAAGTTGCCGTTACAGCATCTTTATCACGCACAAAATCACCAACCATATACCCAAAACTTTCCTCACCACCACCGATAAAATCTAGATTTTCATAATCACGAATCATTTTAGCAATCCATTTAAAACCTGTTAAACCTACTTTGGTTTCTACGTCATAACTACTAGCTATTTTATTTACTAAATAAGTTGATACAATAGTTGAACCAACAAATTGTTTTCCGTTTAATTTACCTTGTTTTTGCCATTGTTTAATTAAAAAATTGGTCATCATACTCATGGTTTGATTACCGTTTAACAAAGTCATTTTTCCGTTTAAATCACGTACTGCAATTCCGATTCTATCGCAATCAGGATCTGTACCAATTACAATATCTGCATTAATTTTGTCTGCTAAATCTGTTGCCATTTTTAGAGCAGCTGGTTCCTCTGGGTTTGGTGATGCGACCGTAGGAAAATCGCCATTAGGTTCTTGTTGTTCTGTTACAATATGCACGTTAGTAAAACCTGCTTGTTCTAATGCTTTAGGGATTATAGTTATAGATGTTCCGTGTAAAGAAGTGAATACAATTTTAACTTTATTCCGACTTTTTGCATCAAAAGTTCCGTTTGCAATACTTGCTTTTATGAAAGCATTATCTACCTCATCACCAATATAAGTGATTAGCTTATCGTTTGCTTTAAAATTTATTTCCTCAAAAGCTACTTTATTGATTTCGGTAATAATTGCTTCGTCTTGTGGCGGAACAATTTGAGCTCCATCATTAAAATACACCTTATAACCATTGTATTCTGGTGGATTATGCGATGCTGTCAATACGATTCCTGCATTACAGTTTAAGTACCTAACAGCAAAGGAAAGTTCAGGAGTAGGGCGTAAATTTTCAAATAAATATACTTTAATATTGTTTGCCGTAAAAACATTGGCTACTTCTTTTGCAAATTCTTTAGAATTATGTCTACAATCGTAAGCAATAGCAACACTTAATGCTTCTTTTTTAAAATATTGATGTAAATAATTACTTAAACCTTGTGTATTTTTACCAAGCGTGTATTTATTAATTCGGTTAGTTCCGACACCCATAATGCCACGCATTCCTCCAGTACCAAAAGCTAAATTTTTATAAAAACTTTCAATTAAATTTTGATCGTTTTTTTGTATTAATTCCGATACTTTATTTTGTGTTTCTGCATCAAAAACATCGGTTGTCCAAGATTTGGCTATTTCAATAATTTTATCTGTATTCATTTTATGTAAATTGAGTGCAAATATACGCAATACCATTAAGCAATACAAAATAGTTTAACAAATCCTTTTTTTTGTTACTGTAAGGGTTAAAAAAAAGGGTAGTTATAAAATTGTAAATAATACCATTTGTTAGGTGTAAATTATGAAAAGTTGTTA
>CAYOWM010000048.1:0-8149 GCA_964407635.1 uncultured Flavobacteriaceae bacterium | reverse complement strand
AAAATTATAGCAAAACCGTACGATTTAAAAGAATTGAAAGAATTTTTTGAAAAAATAAATAAAAAAACAAAAAAATAGTTGTCTGACAAAAATAAATGTTTAGTTTTGTTTAACATTTTACCAATTATGAAAAACATAGTTACATATCTTAACCACTTTTATTTTTACTTCTTCTTTAGAAAGAAAACGAGGTTATTGTATGTTATAAATTAAATAAAACAATTATTATATAAAATCTCGATAGCAATATCGGGATTTTTTTTTACAAAAAAAATGAATATAGCAATACAAGGAATTAAAGGAGCATACCACCATATCGTTGCTGAAAACTATTTTGGAAACAATATTACTATAAACGAATGTTTAACTTTTGACGAAATGCCAAAAAAACTATTATCTAAAAAATCCGATTATTTAGTAATGGCTATTGAAAACTCCATTGCAGGTTCTATACTAGCAAATTATAAATTGATAGACGAATTTAACTTAAAAATAATTGGCGAACAATATTTGACTATTGCACATCAATTAATGGCTTTACCAAATCAAAAAATTAGTGAAATTACCGAAATTCGCTCGCATCCTATGGCAATAAACCAATGTAGAGATTTTTTACGAAAATATCCACATATTAAAGTGATTGAAGATCAAGATACTGCCGTAACAGCAAAAAACATTCGCAATAAAAAACTGAAAGGTATTGCCGCAATTGCTAGTGTCAAAGCAGCAGAATTATATAATTTAGAAATTATTGCCAAAAACATACAAAGTGTATCAAATAATTTTACACGATTTTTTATTCTAAATCAAAATATTAAAAATAAAGAATACAACAAAGCATCGTTAAAATTTATTACCAAACACCAAAAAGGAAGCCTTGCCGAAGTTTTACAAATTTTTGTTAAAAACGATATTAATTTATCTAAAATTCAATCGCTACCAATTGCCGAACAACCTTGGAAATACGCTTTTTTTACAGACATACTTTTTACCGAAAAGAAACAATTAGAAAATAGTATTACGCAACTTAAAAAAGTTGTAGAAAACATAAAAGTATTAGGGAAATACCACAACAATAACACGCTATAAATTATGATAATTTCTAAATCTAATAGATTACAAACCGTTACGGAATACTATTTTTCTAATAAACTTAAAGAAATAGATAGGTTAAAAGCACAAGGACATGCTGTTTTAAATATTGGTATTGGTTCGCCAGACTTACCACCTCCGAAAAGCGTTTTAGAAACTATTTCAAAAACTGCATTACAAAAACACACACATACATACCAAAGCTATCAAGGTACACCAGAATTACGAAATGCTATTAAAAATTTTTATCAAAAAAATTATGCAGTAAAGCTAAATTCCGATACTGAAATTTTACCATTAATGGGTTCTAAAGAAGGAATTATGCTAATCTCTTTGGCTTTTTTAAATCAAGGAGACGCCGTTTTGATTCCAAATCCTGGATATCCAACCTACACTTCGGCAACGAAATTAGTACAAGCAAAACCTATTTTTTACAAACTTAGCCAAGAAAACAATTGGTTTCCTGATTTAAAAGAATTAGAAAAAGTAAATTTAGAAAAAGTAAAAATAATGTGGTTAAATTATCCTAATATGCCAACAGGAAAATTAGCTACAAAAAAGTTATTTACAGAATTGATTTCCTTTGCCAAAAAACATAAAATTCTTTTAGTAAACGATAATCCATATAGCTTTATTTTAAACAAAAAACCGATGAGTATTTTAACTGTTCCTAATGCAAAATCTGTTGCGATAGAATTAAATTCGCTTAGTAAATCTTTTAATATTTCTGGTTGGCGAGTAGGAATGGTTTTGGGTAAAAAAGAATATATAAAAGCAATATTACAAGTTAAAAGCAATATGGATTCTGGTATGTTTTACGGCATTCAAAAAGGTGCAATTACTGCTTTAAGTTTAGATGCAGATTGGTTTGAAAAACTAAATAAAACATATCGTTTTAGAAGGGAAATTGTTTGGAAAATTTTAGATAAATTAAACTGTACCTATTCAAAAAATAGCGTTGGTTTATTTGTTTGGGCAAAATTACCAAAAAATAAAAAAGCCATTGAATTTACCGATGATTTGCTCCAAAATAAAAAAGTATTTATAACACCAGGAACTGTTTTTGGTACAAATGGCGAAGGATACATTAGAGTGTCTTTGTGTGCTTCTGAAAATATACTAACCAAAATTTTAAATCGCTTAAATTAATACACATGAAAATAGCAATAATTGGCTTGGGATTAATTGGTGGTTCGTTTGCTTTGGAACTGAAAAAAAATCATGAAATTTTCGGAATAGATTCAAATAAAAAACATCAAAAACAAGCTTTACAGTTAAATTTAGTCGATAAAATAATCGATATAGAAAAAATACATAAAATGGATGCCATACTTATTGCAATACCTGTAGATAAAACCGCAACTATTCTAAAAAAAGTTTTAGATTTGATTTCTGAAAATACAGTAGTTTTTGATGTAGGTTCAACCAAAGAAACAATATGCAATGCTGTTAAAAATCATCCGAAAAGGAAAAATTTTATAGCTATGCATCCTATAGCAGGAACCGAACATTCAGGACCAAAAGCAGCAATAAAAAATCTGTTTAAAAATAAAGTAAATATCATTTGCGAAAAACAATATAGTTGCGAAGTACTACATAAAAAATTAATAAAAATACTAGAACCTTTACAAATGCGAACCGTTTATATATCTTCCGCAAAAATACACGACAAACACATTGCTTATGTTTCGCATTTATCACATATTAGTGCTTTTATGTTAGGAAAAACGGTTTTAGAAATAGAAAAAGAGGAAAAAAATATTTTTGATATGGCAGGAAGTGGATTTGAATCTACTGTTAGACTTGCTAAAAGTTCACCAAAAACGTGGACACCAATTTTTATGCAAAACAAAAAATATATTTTACAATCTTTAAACGAATACATCCATAATTTGGAAACCTTTAAACAATACATCAAAAATCAAGAAGAAAACAACATTTATAAAATAATGGAAAAATCAAATAACATCAAAAAAATATTAAACGGAAAATTTAAAAACAACTAATTATGAGCGAAAATAAAAACTGGTTACAAAAAATGAAACTAAACCATCCGTTAGTAATCGCAGGACCTTGTAGTGCCGAAACCGAAGAGCAGGTTTTAGATATTGCAAACCAATTACAAAAAACCGATGCTACTATTTTTAGAGCAGGTATTTGGAAACCAAGAACAAGACCTGGTAATTTTGAAGGATTAGGAGCTATCGCTCTACCTTGGCTAAAACGTGTTAAAGACGAAACAGGCTTATTAACAGCTATTGAAGTTGCAAATGCAAATCATGCAAAACTTGCTTTAGAATTTGATATAGATATTTTATGGATTGGAGCAAGAACTACTGTAAACCCTTTTGCAGTTCAAGAAATTGCCGATGCTTTAAAAAATACTAATAAAATAGTATTGGTTAAAAATCCTATAAATCCTGATTTAGAATTGTGGATTGGTGCTATTGAACGCCTTCAAAAAGCAAATATTAAAAATATAGGAGCAATTCATCGTGGCTTTTCTACGTATCGAAAATCTACATACCGAAACAATCCAAAATGGCAAATTCCTATTGATTTTAAAAACCGATTACCTAAAATACCGCTAATCTGTGATCCATCGCATATTTGTGGCGAAAGAGAAGGAATTATAGACGTATCGCAAACGGCATTAGACTTACAATTTGATGGTTTAATGATCGAAACACATAACGATCCTGATAAAGCTTGGAGTGATGCAAAACAACAAATCACACCAAATAGGTTGCAAGAAATAATTACCGATTTACGCATACGAAAAAAAGATTTTGGTAACAATGATTTGGATAAATTACGAAAACAAATCGATTTAATTGACGATAAAATTTTAGATATTTTACATGCTAGAATGGAAGTTGTTAAAAAAATAGGTGCAAAAAAGAAAAAAGATAATGTAGCTGTTTATCAACAAGATAGATGGAAAGAGATTATTCAAAAATCTATAAATAAAGGAACGGATTTAGGTTTAAGTACCAATTTTGTAGAAAAAATATATAAAGCCATTCATCAAGAATCTATAAACCAACAAGAAAAAATAATTAATAGTTAAATACATTTGGTATAGCACAAAAAACAACACATACATATTTTTAAAATATAATACCATTATGAAGTGTAATGTGCGCTTTTTTTGAATTAGTATTAAACACTAAAAACCAACGAATAAGATTGATTTATAAAAAATAAAATGAATAAGAAGTCGTTATATATACCAAACATCCATACTAATTTTATGAAAAATCTATATATATTTTTTATTTTAAGCTTTGTGTTTTCGTGTAGTCAAAACGATTCCGATAATACAGCTAAACTACTTTTCAAATCTGGTTTTGAAGGTGCTATAGAAATTATTCCAAACCCAAATATAGATAATATAGATTTTGATGTGCTAACTGGTACCGATTCGGAAACCAATTTTACTTGGCCAATATCTATACTTGGCTCTAGTGAAAACGGTGGTTTACATTATATTGATGACGATAATCGCCAAGCAATATTTTCGGAAATTCAAACAGTAATCGGACACGATGGCAATCCAACAAAAGCACTTTATTCTATTGAAAATTACCAAACTAATCACACACAATGTCCTTATGAAATTACCGATTTAACAGAAGGTAAAAACGATTTATATGTAAAATTTTGGATGAAAATGGATTCCGAAAGCTTACACCAAATAGATAAATGGCGTGCAATTTTTGAATACAAAACCAAAGATTATGCAGCAGGAACTGGTTATCGGTTTATTACTTACGTATATACCGATATACATGGAAACCCATATTGGCATATACAAGGTGATGAAAACCCAGAATCTGCTATTTGGGAATACGATAATTACGATATTCCTGTACCAGAAAACCAATGGTTTCTAACCGAATTTTATTGGAAATGGAGCGATACTAACAACGGTAGAACTTTTTGGAAAATAAACAACCAAATGGTTTACGACCACCATGGTGCAACTACAAAAAATAACAAACCAATTGATTTCATTATCCTTACACAAATTTATGGTGATGCAAATCCAAAACACCAATGGATTGATGATATTGAAATTTGGGATGGTTTGCCTGAATAACAACTGCTTATACAAGAAAAATTGTAGTTAGGATTAAAAGTACAATAGAATATAATTGTGTATTTTTGTACTTCATAATATTCTATAATGATGAAAACCGTAAACAATTATAATTTTAAAGACCAAAAAGTACTAATACGAGTAGATTTTAACGTACCACTAGATGAAAATTATCAGGTAACCGATGTTACTAGAATTACAGCAGCAAAGCCTACAATTGATAAAATCTTAAACGATGGAGGAAGTGTAATTTTAATGTCGCATCTTGGCAGACCTAAAGGAAAAGACGATGCATATTCACTAAAACACATTGTACCAACAGTAGAGAAAGTATTAGGTAAAAAAATTATTTTTGTTGCCGATTCCGTTGGTGAATTAGTAGAAACTGCTTCGGATAATTTAAAAAATGGCGAAATACTTTTACTAGAAAATTTACGCTTTTATCCTCAAGAAAAAGCAGGAGACAAAGACTTTGCAAAAAAACTTGCCAATTTAGGTGATTTTTATGTAAATGATGCCTTCGGAACCGCACACAGAGCACATGCTTCTACTGCTATAATTGCCGATTTTTTTCCTGAAAAAAAATGTTTCGGACTACTACTTGCAAGTGAAATTGAAAGTATAAATAAAGTACTAAACGATAGTGTAAAACCAGTAACTGCTGTTATTGGTGGTGCAAAAGTGTCTAGTAAAATTGATGTAATAAATAATATTATAGATAAAGTTGATAATATAATTATTGGTGGAGGAATGGCTTTTACTTTTATTAAAGCTAAAGGCGGAAATATAGGAAATTCTTTAGTTGAGGATGATAAATTAGATTTAGCTTTAGATATTCTAGAAAAAGCAAAAGCCAATAAAACACGAATCCATTTACCAATTGACGTTATCGCAGCAGATGCTTTTAGTAACGATGCTAATATTATGGAAATTGAGGCAGAGGATATTCCCGATGGTTGGATGGGATTAGATGTAGGTCCGAAAACAAATGTAGGGAACACTTTTGTTATACTAGGTTCAAATACTATTTTATGGAACGGTCCGATGGGAGTTTTTGAAATGAAAAAATTTGAAAATGGCACAAGAGAACTCGGTAACGCAATTGTCGATGCAACACAAGAAGGAGCTTTTAGTCTTGTTGGTGGTGGTGATTCGGTTGCTGCAGTTAAAAAATTTAAAATTGCCAATCGTGTAAGCTATGTTTCGACAGGTGGTGGTGCAATGCTAGAAATGCTAGAAGGTAAAAAATTACCAGGAATTGAAGCTATTCTAAAATAAATTAGGAAGTGTGAAATGAAAAATAAAACTTAATTTATTTTTTTGTAAGCACGTATTTTATCCAATTATGTCAAAACAAAAAACACTATATTTCTGTCAAAATTGTGGTGCACAACACGCTAAAATGCTTGGAAAATGCACCACTTGTAACGAATGGGGAACAGTAGTAGAAGAAATCATTCAAAAAGCTACAACCAAAGGAAATTGGAAAACTACTAATCCCTCTAAAATTGTTGCAAAAGCTATTAAAATTAACGATATTTCTAGTGAAAAAGAGGATAGAATACAAACCAACAATAATGAGTTAGACAACGTACTTGGTGGTGGTTTAGTAAAAGGATCGGTGGTTTTACTTGGCGGAGAACCAGGTATCGGAAAATCTACCTTAATCTTACAAATAGCATTACAAATTCCGCAAAAGGTATTGTATGTTTCAGGTGAGGAAAGCCAAAACCAAATCAAAATGCGTGCAGAACGCTTACAAAAAGAAACACTTTCTATTTCCGATTGCTTAATTTTAACCGAAACCAAAACACAAAATATTTTTAAATCTATTGAAAAAAACCAACCAGATATTGTAGTAATTGATTCTATTCAGACTTTACATTCCGATTATATCGAAGCATCACCAGGAAGTATTTCGCAAATTAGAGAAACCACAGCAGAATTAATAAAATTTGCAAAAGAAACCTCAACACCTGTTTTATTAATCGGACACATCAACAAAGAAGGAAGTATTGCAGGACCAAAAATATTAGAACACATGGTAGATGTTGTTTTACAATTCGAAGGCGATAGAAACCATACATACCGAATTTTACGAGCCAATAAAAATCGTTTTGGCTCTACGGCAGAACTCGGAATTTACGAAATGCTCGGAACAGGATTACGTGAAATTGAAAACCCTAGCGAAATACTAATTTCTGAAAAAGATACTAACCTAAGCGGAACAGCAATTGCAGCAACGCTAGAAGGTGTACGACCTCTAATGATTGAAGTACAAGCCTTAGTAAGTACAGCTGTTTATGGTACACCTCAACGATCTGCAACAGGATATAATATCAAACGATTGCATATGATTTTAGCAGTTTTAGAAAAACGTGCAGGTTTTAGGTTAGGAGCAAAAGATGTTTTTTTAAATATTGCAGGAGGAATAAAAGTTGCCGATACAGCAATTGATTTAGCAGTAGTTTGTGCTATTTTATCATCTAATGAAGAAGTAAGTATTCCACAAAATTATTGCTTTGCAGCCGAAGTAGGTCTTGCTGGTGAAATCCGAGCAGTAAATAAAGTAGAGCAACGTATTTTAGAAGCTGAAAAACTAGGGTTTGCACAAATATTTGTTTCCAAATACTGTAAAATTCCACAAAAAAAATACACCATTCAAATTGTAAAAGTTAGTAAAATTGAGGATATTTTTAAAATTCTTTTTTAAATAAAATACGCAATTCATCGTATAGTGAGAATTTAATATTCGTTGTATTTTTGAGGGTCAGATATAAAAGTTGGGGAAAAGTTATAAAAAGTTATCCCATTTGCTTGTAAATGTAAAATAATTAATCTAACTTTACAACAGATTTATATCACGACAATATCGCTTTGGCGAGACTGCGGATATAAAAACGTTACCCATAAGCAAAACACTCCTCCCTGAATTCAAAATAATCATTAAAAAAT
>CAYOWM010000047.1:0-8224 GCA_964407635.1 uncultured Flavobacteriaceae bacterium | reverse complement strand
GCAATTTGTGCAGCAATTCAAAGTGGTTTTTTATCTGGTCATGTAAAAGATGTACTTTTATTAGATGTAACTACTTTATCTTTAGGAATTGAAACAATGGGTGGTGTAATGACCAAACTTATCGAAGCAAATACTACAATTCCTACTAAAAAATCACAGGTTTTCTCTACTGCTGTAGATAACCAACCTTCAGTAGAAATTCATGTACTACAAGGAGAAAGAGCAATGGCAAACGACAATAAAACCATTGGTAGATTTCACTTAGACGGAATTCCTCCTGCACAAAGAGGTGTGCCACAAATTGAAGTAACTTTTGACATCGATGCAAACGGAATTATAAACGTTTCGGCAAAAGATAAAGGTACAGGAAAAGAACATAATATTAGAATTGAAGCATCCTCTGGATTAACAGAAGAGGAAATTCAAAAAATGAAAGCAGATGCTGAAGCAAATGCCGAAGCGGATAAAGTTGCTAAAGAAAAAGCAGATAAGCTAAACACCGCAGATTCAATGATTTTCCAAACAGAAAAACAATTAGAAGAATTTGGTGATAAATTATCCGATGCTAAAAAGACACCAATTACCGAAGCTTTAGCGGAATTGAAAAAAGCACACGAAAGCAAAGATTTAGGTTTAATTGATGCTGCCTTAGAAAAAATAAATGCTGCTTGGAAAGATGCTAGCGAAGAAATGTACAAAGCAGACCCTAACGCACAAGCTGGTGCTACTGGAACAGATCCAAACCAAGCACAACAAGCACAAGGAAACGCTGAAGATAATGTTGAGGATGTAGATTTTGAAGAAGTAGAATAATTATTTCTTACAACACAAATATAAAAGACCTGATACTATAATTTTATCAGGTCTTTTTTTATACTTTTGCAAACAGAATGAGCAAAAAACCAATTTACATACTAGCAATTGAATCCTCTTGCGATGATACCAGTGCTGCTATTTTAAAAAACAACATAGTACTAAGCAACGTTGTAGCAAATCAAGAAATTCATCAAAAATACGGAGGAGTTGTACCTGAACTAGCCTCAAGAGCACACCAACAAAATATCGTTCCTGTTGTGCAACAAGCATTAGAACAAGCAAATATTGATAAAACCGAATTAAATGCCGTTGCTTTTACAAGAGGCCCAGGATTAATGGGTTCGCTATTAGTAGGAACATCCTTTGCAACATCGTTTGCGATGGCTTTAAACATTCCGTTAATTGATGTAAACCATATGCAAGGACACATACTTGCTCATTTTATAAAACAACGAAATGTAAACAAAATAACACCAAGTTTTCCGTTTATATGCTTAACCATTTCTGGAGGTCATACACAATTAATTAAAGTTTCTAGTTATTTTGATTTTGAAATTCTTGGTGAAACTATTGACGACGCTGCAGGCGAAGCCTTTGATAAATCTGCAAAAGCATTAGGATTAGCATATCCTGGAGGACCGTTAATCGATACATTTGCTAAAAATGGTAATCCAAAAAAATACCCATTTCCGATACCAAAAACCAAAAACGACTTAGATTTTAGCTTTAGTGGTTTTAAAACTGCTGTAATGCGATTTGTACAAAAAAATACTGCCGAAAATCCAAATTTCATTTCCGAAAATTTAGCAGATATCTGTGCTTCCATTCAAAATGGAATCGTTACCATTCTTATGAAAAAAATCGCTAAAGCAGTAAAACAAACTGGTATCACACAAATTGCCATTGCTGGAGGTGTTTCGGCAAATTCTGAAATACGAAAAAGATTAAAACAAACCGAAAAATATTTTGGTTGGCAAACCTTTATTCCACCTTTTGAATACACAACCGATAATGCTGCAATGATTGGGATTACAGCTTACCTAAAATTTATCCACAATAAAACAAATACTACAAACACACTTGCAACTGCTCGTTTAAAAGTGAATGAATAATTTTTTATTGCGGTCTTTTCAGTTAATCGTTTTATATTTGCAACTTATTAATTTTTGAGTGCTGACTTTTAAACATATAGCACTCCATAACATATCAATAATAGAATGAAAGCAGGAATTGTAGGACTTCCAAACGTAGGAAAATCAACGTTATTTAATTGTTTATCTAATGCAAAGGCACAAAGTGCAAACTTCCCTTTTTGTACCATCGAACCAAATATTGGTGTAGTTAATGTTCCTGATGAACGTCTAGAAAAACTATCCGAAATTGTTAACCCAGAACGTGTGCAACCAGCTATTGTAGAAATTGTAGATATTGCTGGTTTGGTTAAAGGAGCTAGTAAAGGCGAAGGTTTAGGCAATAAATTCCTTGCTAATATTCGCGAAACGGATGCCATTATTCACGTTTTACGTTGTTTTGATAACGATAATATTGTACATGTAGAAGGAAGTATTGATCCTATTAGAGATAAAGGAATTATTGACTTTGAACTTCAAGTAAAAGATCTAGAAACCGTAGATAAAAGATTAGAACGTGTTAAAAAACAAATGCGAACTGGTGATAAAAATGCTGCTAAAGAGTTTGAAACCTTCACTAAAGTGAAAGAAGGTTTAGAAAATTTAAAATCCATCCGTGAAATTGAACTAACCGAATCCGAAATAGAAAATTACATTAAACCATTACAACTACTAACAGCAAAACCTATTTTATACGTTTGCAATGTAGATGATAAATCTGCCGTAAACGGAAACGAATATGTAGATAAAGTACGAGAATTTGTTAAAAATGAAGGTGCCGAAATTTTAATCCTTGCTGTCGGAACAGAAGCAGATATTAACGAACTAGAAGATTACGAAGAAAGACAATTATTTTTAGAGGATATGGGTTTAACCGAACCTGGTGTTTCTAAATTAATTCGTTCTGCTTACAAATTACTAAATTTACAAACCTATTTTACAGCAGGTGTTAAAGAAGTTAGAGCTTGGACAATACCTGTCGGAGCAACTGCACCACAAGCTGCTGGAGTAATTCATACCGATTTTGAAAAAGGATTTATCCGTGCTGAAGTCATTAAATACCAAGACTTTATAACACTTGGAGGCGAGAAAAAAGTTAAGGAAGCTGGTAAATTATCCGTAGAAGGAAAAGAATATATCGTACAAGATGGTGATATGATGAATTTTAGATTTAACGTATAATTACAATCTTTCAAATCTAAAAATCATGAAATTTGATATAAAAGCAACCGATAAAAATTCTAATGCAAGAGCAGGAAAAATACAAACAGCACATGGCGAAATAGAAACGCCTATATTTATGCCTGTCGGAACAGTTGGCACTGTAAAAGGCGTACACCAACACGAATTAAAAAACGATATAAATGCCGATATAATTCTTGGTAATACCTACCATCTTTATCTAAGACCAAAAACCGAAGTGCTAGAAAAAATTGGTGGTTTACATAAATTTATGAATTGGGACAGACCAATTCTTACCGATTCTGGAGGTTATCAAGTATATTCTTTATCAGGTACTCGTAAAATAAAAGAGGAAGGCGTTCACTTTAAATCGCATATTGACGGATCAAAACATTTCTTTTCTCCTGAATTTTCAATGGATATTCAACGTAGCATTGGAGCCGATATTATTATGGCTTTTGACGAATGCACACCATATCCTTGTGAATACAACTATGCAAAACGCTCGATGCACATGACACATAGATGGCTAAAACGTTGTATTACTCACTTAGAAAACACACCTGTAAAATACGGCTACGAACAGACTTTTATGCCAATTGTACAAGGAAGTACCTATAAAGATTTACGGAAACAATCTGCCGAATTTATAGCAAACATCAACCAACAAGCAAATGCAATTGGCGGTCTTTCGGTAGGTGAACCTGCCGAAGAAATGTACGAAATGACCGATATTGTTTGTCAAATTTTACCAAAAGACAAACCTCGCTACTTAATGGGTGTCGGAACTCCAATAAATATTTTAGAAAACATTGCTTTAGGTATTGATATGTTTGATTGCGTAATGCCAACACGAAATGCTAGAAACGGTATGCTATTTACAGCTTATGGCTCAATAAATATCAAAAATGCCAAATGGAAAGACGACTTTTCGCCAATTGACCAAATGGGAATTACCTATGTAGATACAACCTATTCCAAAGCATACTTAAACCATCTATTTAAAGCAAAAGAGTTTTTAGGAAAACAAATTGCTTCGATTCATAATTTGGGATTTTACCTTTGGTTAACTCGCGAAGCAAGAAAACACATCCTAGCAGGAGATTTTACAACGTGGAAAAACAAAATGGTTAAACAAATGAACAACCGCTTATAATTAACAAAGTATTTAGAAAAAATAAATTAGTATATGTTAGTTTTGTAAAGAATGAAATTACTTGATAAATATCTCTTAAAAAAATACTTTAGTGCTTTTATCTTTACGGTAATGTTGCTAATACCTATTGCTGTTGCCATAGATGTTTCGGAAAAAATGAGTAAATTTTTAGCTTACGAAGACCTTTCTACATACACTATAATAAAAGAATGGTACGTTGGATTTGTAATTTTTTACACCAATATGTTTATGCCTTTGGCTTTATTCATATCTATTGTTTTGTTTGTTTCAAAAATGGCAAAACAAACCGAAATAATTGCCATTACCAGCGGTGGAATTTCATTTACACGTTTTTTAAGACCTTTTATTATTGGTGCTATTATCATTTTTTGTGTTGCATTTTATGCCAATCATTTTATTGTACCTGAAGCGAATCGTGTAAAAGAAGCTTTTTTTAGAAAATACCTTACCAAAGATCGAAAATATCGTAAAACCTACGTGCAAAATATAAATATGCAACTAAACGATAATGGTGATTATATTTATATAAAAGACTTTAATACAAAAAATAAATCAGGTACGTATTTTTCGTTTGAACATTATGAAAACCTAAAATTAAAATACAAAATAACAGCACGAAAAATAACTTTTAAAGATAGCTTATATCAATTAAAAACCGTTAGAAAAAGATGGGTTTTAAAAGATAAAGATATAATAAAAAAGGAAAAATCAATGGATACTATTTTTGATTTTAAACCTTCGGATTTAGTTTACGTAGATTATCTTGCTATGGAAATGAATTCCATTGATTTATACAAACACATTAAAAAATCCGAAAAAAGAGGTATTAAAAATTTAAACTCGTATCGTGTAGAATTACATAAAAGAACCAGTTTGCCATTTTCGGCATTTATTTTAACCATTATTGCTGTTGCTCTAACGCACAAAAAGAAACGAGGAGGAACAGGAATTAATCTTGCCTTTGGTGTTTCTTTATTGTTTATTTATGTATTTTTCATGAAAGTTACCGAAGTACTTGGTGCATCGGCAACTTCTAACGCTTTTTTTTTAGTTTGGACTCCTAATATTTTATATAGTATAATTGCTATATATTTGTATTACCATGCAAGAAAATAAACTTCAAAAATACCTACTCCTTCATTTTATTGTTTTTATTTGGGGTTTTACTGCTGTTTTAGGTAAATTAATTCATATTTCGGCAATACCTTTAGTTTGGTACAGACTTTTAATTGCCGTCATTACTATGGGAATTGTGGTTGCTCTAAACAAACAAAAAACTAAAATCACAGCAAAAAGTATCCTACATTTTAGTATTGGAGGAATTATTATTGGTCTGCATTGGCTAACTTTTTTTTATGCTATAAAAATTTCAAATATTTCTATTACATTAGCAACTTTAGCAACAGGAGCATTTTTCACTTCCATATTAGAACCCTTATTTTTAAAAAAGCAAATTAAAGCCTACGAATTATTTTTTGCAGGAATTACCGTTTTAGGAATTATTTATATATATAATGTAGAAATAAAATACAGTTTAGGAATACTAGTTGCTTTACTATCGGCATTTTTATCCGCTTTATTTTCGGTAATAAACAGTACCTATGTAAAAAAATACGACCCTAGAAATCTTACTTTTTACGAATTAATTTTTGCTTTAATAACTATTTCTTTTTTTGTAATAGGAAATACAACTATTCATTTAAACGAAATTACTTCCAATAAAATGGATATCTTTTACCTAATTATACTCGGAACAATTTGTACTGCTTATGCCATGACGGCTTCCTCTAGACTATTACGAAGTATTTCGCCTTTTACCATGATGCTAACTATTAATTTAGAACCAGTTTATGGTATTGCTCTAGCTATTTTACTATTTAAAGATACCGAAAAAATGAGTACTCACTTTTACATTGGAGCAATTATTATCTTTATAACCGTTATACTAAACGGCTTTTTAAAATTAAACAAAAAAAAACAACGATAAAAAAGGAATAATTGACAAGAATTATATAAATTCGTTCCGTAAAATAATACAAACAATTATGAATTATTTAGATTTCGAAAAACCTATACAAGAACTAACTGAACAACTAGAAAAGTGCCATAAAATGGGACAAGAAAACGATATTGATGTTAGTACTACTTGCGATCAGATTGAAAAAAAATTAAACGATACCAAAACTGACATATACAAAAATCTAACACCTTGGCAACGTGTACAACTATCTAGACATCCAGACAGACCATACACTTTAGACTACATAAATGCTTTTTCAAAAGCCGATTTTATGGAGTTACATGGTGATAGAAATTTTGGTGATGATAAAGCAATGATTGGTGGTTTAGGTAAAATTGGCGATCAAAGTTTTATGTTTATTGGCCAACAAAAAGGATACAATACAAAAACTAGACAATACCGTAATTTTGGTATGCCAAACCCTGAAGGATATCGTAAAGCATTGCGATTAATGAAAATGGCAGAAAAATTTGAAATTCCTGTGGTTACTTTTTTAGATACTCCTGGAGCATATCCTGGTTTAGAAGCCGAAGAAAGAGGTCAAGGAGAAGCCATTGCTAGAAATATTTTTGAAATGACCAAACTAAAAACGCCAATTATTACAGTTATTATTGGTGAAGGTGCTTCTGGTGGAGCACTCGGTATTGGTGTTGATGATAAAGTTTTAATGATGGAAAACACTTGGTACACGGTTATTTCACCTGAATCTTGTTCGTCTATTCTTTGGCGAAGCTGGGAATTTAAAGAACAAGCAGCTTCTGCCTTAAAACTAACGGCTACGGATATGAAAAAATTAAAACTAATCGATAAAATTATTAAAGAACCTTTTGGTGGAGCTCATGCAAACAGAGAGGAAACGTTTAAAATTGTTGAAAAAGAAATTTTAACTGCATACAAAAGCTTACAAAAATTAAAACCAGCAGATTTAGTTAAAAAACGAATGGAAAAATACGCAGAAATGGGTGTTTATAAAGGGTAATAAAATCCTCTTAAAAAATCAAAGTGCTTTTAATTTTTTATGAATTTGAAGCACTTTTTTTTCTGCTTTTTTTAAATCAATATTCTCAATAATAAAATCGGATTTTTTAATTTTTTCACTCTCTTTCCATTGGTTATGCATCCGTTCTAAAACTTGATTTTCTAAAATTTTATCTCGCTTCATTACACGTTCAATTCGTGTTTTTTTTGGTGCAGTTACCACAATAATATAATCAAAAAAATCAGCCGTTCCGTTTTCAAACAAAATAGCATTTTCTTGAATTATATAAGCTGCTTGTTGTTTTTTTATCCATCTTTTAAAATGCTGATTCACTTTAGGATGCACAACCGAAGAAACATATTGCAAAGCTTCTTTATCATTAAAAATAATATTTGCTAAAAATGGTTTATTAAGCATATTGTTTTCATACACTTCTTCGCCAAATTTTTGTATTAATTTTCGCTTAATAATTTTGGATTTTTGCATCAATATTTTTGCTTCCAAATCCGAAAAATAAACAGGAATACCTAAATCTATAAACATTTTTGCAATGGTAGATTTTCCGCTACCAATTCCTCCTGTTAAACCAATAACTTTCATTATTTTAAAATTAAATATTCTATTTTATTTGGACTTAAAACAATATCGGTAACGTAAACGGATTGTTTTTGCAATTTCGGGATTAAATAATCCAAGCTATCTTTTTTTGATATTGAATAATCGCAAACCACTTTAAAATCCGAAGCAATAACTTTATCGTAATTTTTAAGACTAACTTTGTATTTTGCTGTTATATTTTTAGTAAATGTTTTAACATGAACTCCTTTGTTATTAATTATAGTTATTGGCAATTCAATTTGTCCTTCTGTAATTTTAGCCACTTTGCCTGTTATTTTAACCTTAGATACATTGTAAGAAAT
>CAYOWM010000046.1:0-8250 GCA_964407635.1 uncultured Flavobacteriaceae bacterium | reverse complement strand
GACAAAATCTTTTTTGCTGTTTACCGAATGACGTCGGTTAATTTTTCTTTCGGAAACAGAAGGGTTTTCATTTGGTTCTTGACTTTGAGTCTCTTCATCGTCTTTCTTTCTCTTCTTTTTCTTTTTAAAAATTTTATCAAGGGTTTTATCGGTTTTTTTCGATGCCTCCCTTTGGGTTCTTCTGTCAACGGTTCTTTCTGCCGCTTCTTTGGCGTGTTTAGCCAATTTTTTTAGAAATTGAGCTTGACTTGGTTGCGAAATAAATGCTACAAGAATGATGATTAAAATTTTTAGTGTTTTCATTTTTTTTGTTTTTATCTGTTGTTTTATAGTTTCTATTTCAAAAAAAATAGCAACAGTTTCGAATTTTTTTACTTTAAGTATTTTATCAACAAAACATTCTGTTAATACTTTGGCTTATTATCTTAATTTTAAAAAGAGGTCTAAGAGAACTAAGACCTCTTTTAAAAAACTATTTTAATAAAAACTTATTTTTTAATGAATTTTTGAGAACTTTCTTTATTGTTTGCCGTTAATTTAATAATATAAACTCCTGCATCTAAATTTGCTACGTCTATATTAACATTTGTTGCTGTTGTGTTTAACGATTTAACTTCTTGACCTAATAAATTAAAAATGGCAACTTTTGTTAACGCTTCTTGCGATTCTACAGTTAAGGTATCTTCAGCAGGGTTTGGATAAATACTAATATTTGTTAAGGTATTTGTAGGTGTTGCTGTTACTTCTGTATTCATTACTACAATATTAAATGCTGCATTGTCTGGCATATTCAATCCATTCTCACGGTATATTTCCCAATTCGTACCATCATACCAAGCACCTAATGTTCCTTCTAAATTCACATTTTCAACATCACCACTTCCTCCCCAATTATGAGAAAACACAAAAGCGGCATTTGGCTTTCCATTTAATAAAGGGTTATCGATTATTGTACTAATACTATAAGTATTCGCTACTGTATTTTGATGTTTAAAGGATTCTACGTTATTGTTTGAAGGACTAACTATTACATTAAATGCTGCTCCAGTTGGTATTGGAACATCGTCTTCAGAATAAATAACCCAATTCGTACCATTATAATAAAAACCATAATTAAGATTATTAAACACACCATTTGGATTAAAAACGCCATCCATTACTAACATTGCATTTGGATCGCCATTAATTATCGGATTGTCAATTATAGAATACCAATCAACTCCTCCTGAATTTTCAACAGTTGATATATGTGTAATTACATTAGAATCATTTCCTCTTACATAAACATTAAATGAAATTCCTGCTGGCATATCAATACTATTAACTTCATTATAAATAGTCCATCTTGAACCATTATACCAAACACCAGTTACATTATTATAACCTGTTCCACCTACACCTCCTGGATTCCAATTATGAGAAACTACAATTTTAGCATCTGGATTTCCATTTAGATCTGGATGATCAATAATTGTTCTATTGCTAGTAATATTTGCAGCAGTACTAGTATGTATAAACATGAAGTCATTACTAGGTTGTACGGAACCTGTAACCATAACATTATCTATACCTGCACCGTAACCCCAACTGGTATTATCATCAAAGCCAAACCCAATAAATAAACTAGCAGGATCAAAAACTCCTGGGTGTGCATTTAAAAAAGCAGTAATATCAATAGAATCGGAAGTAGGGTCTGTATCGGTATTATACACTTTCATCGGAACAAAAGTAGTACCGTTCCATAAACCTACGCTTAAAGTTTCACCATTTCCGGATATTACGTTAAGTGCGTAATCGTAACTTAAAGTTACTTGACCGTAACTAGATGCATCTATTCCTGCTGTACTTGGTCCAGCATACCAAATCCATGCTATATCGTGATTACCAGTATCACCAGCGGCATCATCATCAAAAATGGCGGCGTTTGTTGTAAAGTCGGCAACAGCACCTGGCACTACACCACTACCAAAAGTCCAATTTTGAACACCAGTACCATAACCAACATAATTCCCCCAGTCTGGTGCTGTAGCACCATCAAAATTTTCGTCTAATAAAACGGTTTGCGAATAACTAATTGTTGCCACGAGCAATGCAATTAGCAAAAATGTAATTTTTTTCATAATATGAATATTTTAAAATTATTAATGAAACAAAGGAAGGTTAAATTCATTTGTTTCAAGAAAAATATGTAACATATTATGTAACTATTGTAACATAAATAGATTTTAAAAAATTATTTTTTATTTAATTGAATGTATTCTTTAGGTGTGCATTGATACATTTCCTTAAAACATTTATTAAAATAAGAAGGACTATTAAATCCTACGGTATAAGCAATTTGCACGATATCTGCATCGGATTGTTGCAAGAGAAAAGCAGCTAATTTAAGGCGTTGCATACGAATAAATTCAGATGTAGTAAGTCCTGTAATTTTTTTAATGCGTCGGTGTAATTGCATTCTGCTTACGCCAATTGCTTTGGCAAAATTTTCTGCATTAAAATCCGTTTGGGTTAATTGTTGTTTTAAAACACTTTCAATACTTTGTAAAAAATGTTCTTCAATACCTTTTATTTTGGTATTTTCTACATTTAAAGTATCATATTTATGATAAAAATCACGAATGTTTTGTTTTAAATTTATCAAATTATTTACTTTTACTTGTAATATTTCGATATTAAAAGGTTTAGTTACATAAGCATCTGCTCCTATTTTAATACCTTCTATTTTATTTTCTTTTCCAACTTTTGCAGTTAATAGTATTATAGGAATATGACTGGTTCGTTCGTCTGTTTTTAAGGTTTTGGTTAATTCTATTCCGTTTTTTATTGGCATCATTACATCGCTTATAATAATATCTGGAATATTTTTTATAGCTAAATCGATGCCGTTTTTGCCATTATTTGCGGTTAAAATGGTATAAGATTCTTTTAAAACGGAAGCAATAAAATGTTGCATTTCTATGTCATCTTCTACAAGTAGCAAAATTGGTTTTTTTGTAGAGGTGTCTTCTTCCAATTTATTGAAACTATTTTTTTTAGTACTTAAAATAATTTCATTACTAGTGTAATTTTCTTTTGAAATTGGTATCTGAAACGAAAAAACAGTTTCTTTATTTGGTTCGCTTTCTACAGAAATAGTTCCTTTATGTAAATGAACCAAATCTTTTACTAACGCCAAACCAACGCCAACACCTGTATTATTTGTATTTACTTGAAAAAACCGATTAAAAATTTGTTTTTGTTCCTTTTGCGATAGACCTTTACCAGAGTTTTTGATTTCAAAAAGAAATTGCTTGTTTTTAATTTGATAAGTACACGAAATAGTTCCGTTTTCATTGGTATATTTAACGGCATTTGTTGCTAAATTAGAAATTATTTTTTGTAAAAAATCCGCATTAAACCAGGTTTCGTCCTTACAATTGGTTTTATTTACTATAAATTGGATGTTTTTTTTGTTTGCCAAAAATGTAAAGTTATCTAAAACTGTACTAGTAAAAGTACAAATATTTTCTTTTTTAACTTTTATTTTTAAAATACCTGAATTAATTTTAGAAACATCTAGTAGCTGATCAACTAAATTTAATAGTCTATCGGAATTATTTTTAATAGATTGTAAATGTTTTGTTTCAGATTTTTCTAAAGATTTATTTTTTAACAAACTTTGTACAGGACCTGAAATCAAAGTTAAAGGTGTTCTGAATTCGTGCGAAATATTTGTAATGAAATCTGTTTTTGCACGATCTAATTCTTTTAACTTTTTAGTAGTTTTCTGACGATTACGGTATTGAAAAAAGAAAAACAAACCTGTTAATGTGGTTAAGGCAAGACCTGCTAAATATAAATTTCTTTGGTTTGTTTTTTGTTGGTTTAGTATGGTGTTTTTTAAACGAATTGCCTCTAATTGTTGCTGTTTGTGTTTGGCTTGGTATTTAACCTCTAATCTACGAGATAACGCTCTATTTTGCTTTTTATATAATTTTTTTCTAGAACTATAAGCTAACTTATTGTAATAGAATCCTTTTTTATATTGCTTTAATTTTTCATAAGAATCTGATAAATCTTCTTGTAAATATACATAATGTAAGTTAAGTTGTGGATTTTGTTTATAAAAAACACTATCTGACGATAAGTATTGTTTCAACGCTTTTTTATAATTTTTTTTAATATCTTTTAATAAGTCTCCATAAAAAATGTATAAGTCTGCTAATTCTCTGTTATGTTGTGTGTTTTTAAGATAGTTTACGCCATTAATAAATACCGATTCAGCCTTATCATAATCTTTTAAATCATATTTGTAATGTGATGCATACAATAAAAAAACACGAGACATGTGGTTATAATCTTTAACTTTTCTAAAATAAACTTCGCATTGCTTTAATATTTTTACTGCATCATTGGGTTTATCTATAAGAAAAAGAATTTCAGAGGTAAGTAACTTTACACGATTAATTAATGCTACATTTTTTATGCCTTTTGCTTTTTCTAAGGCTTCTAAACTTAAGGTGTAAGCTAATTCAATACCATCATGAGTAAAAGTTGCTTTTGAAATTTTTGCTCTATCATAAATTGATTTTACAGTAATTTCGCTAATATTATTTTGCGATTTGCTTAAAGAATCTACTTTCAAATAATATTCAAGAGCTAAATCATAATTTTTAGATGTAAGATAATTATGTGCTTTTGCATAATATAGTTTTTCTAATAAACTTGAATTATTATTTTTTACACTTAATAATTTAATTTTTTTTGACAATGTAGCAATTTCATCAATATCATTTGAAAGCGTTATAACTTGAAGTATTGCCTTAATTTTAGTAGAATCATTACGGTCTTTTTTAAAGTAGTTAAGTGCTTTTTTGCTAAAGTATATTGCACTATCTGTCAAGCCTCTTTCTTGAAAGTTATAAGATTTTTGCAGGTATATTTTACTAGAATCTATTGTTTGAGAATGTATATAAAATAAACCTCTTGTTAGTAATAATAAAAAGAATAATCTTTTTTTCATAACTTTTAAATTAAGCGTTTTTATAATCTTTTTTTAATTCCTAAATCTGCTTTTTTAGTATAGAACTTACTAGGTATATTGATTTTAGGTTTTAAAGAGTCTATTTTAGTATTAGATTGTCCAAAAAAGGTAAAATTTAAAAGCAAAAGGTTTATTAAACAGAATGATTTCATATTTAGTGGCAATTTAAGTCTGCTAAAATTACGAAAATTATTTTTATACGTATATAAAAATCACTCAGTATTTCCTAAATCATCGTATTCGTTATATAAATAATCGTGATATGGAAAACGAGTAATATGAATTTTTTTAACCAAATCATAGGTTTTTGTTTTAAACTCCTCTAAATTTTCTTTGTTTAATGCCGAAATAAATATGGTATTATTTTCTTCCATTTTTTGCATCCATGTTTTTTTCCAATCCTCTAAAGTGTAATGCATTTTACTTCGCTTGGTAACCAAATCATCTGCATCAATAGTTTGGTTGGTGTAGGCATCAATTTTGTTAAAAACCATTAAAGTTGGTTTGTCATTACTTTTAATTTCTGCTAAAATTTTATTAACCGATTCTATATGATCCTCAAAATTTTTATGCGAAATATCTACAACGTGTAGTAGTAAATCTGCTTCGCGAACTTCATCTAAAGTAGATTTAAACGATTCTACTAATTGTGTAGGTAATTTTCTTATAAATCCAACAGTATCGGTAAGTAAAAACGGAATATTTTTTATAACTACTTTTCTGACCGTTGTATCTAAAGTAGCAAATAGTTTATTTTCGGCAAAAACTTCGCTTTTACTAATAACATTCATTAAAGTAGATTTACCAACATTGGTATAACCAACCAAAGCAGCACGAACCATTTTACCACGATTTTTACGTTGCACAGCCATTTGTTTGTCAATTTTATTCAATTTTTTACGCAAAAGGGTAATTTTATCGCGAATAATACGTCTATCGGTTTCAATTTCTGTTTCACCAGGACCACGCATTCCGATACCTCCTTTTTGTCGTTCAAGGTGTGTCCATAGTCGTGTTAAACGAGGTAATAAATATTGACATTGTGCTAATTCCACCTGTGTTTTTGCGTACGAAGTCTGTGCTCGTTGTGCAAAAATATCTAAAATAAGATTGGTTCTATCTAAAATTTTACAATTTAAAATTTTTTCAATATTTCGCAATTGCGAAGGACTTAATTCATCATCAAAAATTATTGTTTTAATATCATGAGCTTCGATATAATCTTGTATTTGGTCTAATTTACCAGAACCAATATAGGTTTTGGTATTAGGAAGTGCCATTTTTTGAGTAAACCGTTTTGCAACCGTTCCACCTGCTGTATATGCTAAAAATTCCAACTCATCTAAATATTCTTTAGATTTTTCTTCGTTTTGATTTTGAGTGATAACTCCAACTAAAACAACTTTTTCCGTTTCTATTTTACTTTCTATCATACTGCAAAAATAGAAGCTTTTTATGGATTAATTTTTTTTTACGCATTTTTTTAGTACTTTAACATTTTAAAACAAAAATTTTGAACAATAAAGACACCAAAAACGAATTTACCATAGCGTTTTATAATTTAGAGAATTTATTTGATATTTACGACGATCCTAATTTTGATGATGATGATTTTTTGCCTGACGGAGAAAAAAAATGGACACTTCGCAGGTATAAAAAGAAAATAAGGCGATTATCTAAAGTAATTTCAACTATAGGAAACGATGGTATGGCACATCCACCTGTTGTTTTAGGTGTTGCTGAGGTTGAAAATATTGATGTAGTTTTAGATTTGGTAGAATCGGAAAATTTAAACCGCTTTGGATACAAAGTAGTGCATTACGATTCGCAAGATGAAAGAGGCATTGAAGTAGCTTTTATTTACCGAGAAAAATATTTTAAGTTACTAGATTCTAAACGGTATTCTACCTATTTTATTCGTGAAAATGGCGAAAAAGATTTTACTAGAGATATTTTAAAAGTAAAAGGAATATTAAATGGCGAAATTATTTATTTTTTAGTAAATCATTGGCCATCTAGACGAAACGGAACAGAAGAGTCCGAATACAAACGCATACAACTTGCTAACTTAGCACGAAGTATTATTGATGAAATTCAGCAAGAAAATGCCGAAGCAAAAATCATAATTATGGGTGATTTTAATGACAATCCTACAAATAAAAGTATCAAACAAACTTTGGTTACATCGGATTTTTACAATCCAATGGAATCTATTTTTGATAAAGGAAACGGAACAGGAAACTACCAAGGCGAATGGTTTCTTTTTGACCAAATAATATTCACCAAAAATTTCTTTAGTTACGGAAAACACCTTTACAAAAATGCCAATATTTACGATAAACATTTTTTAAAAGATAAAGAAGGTAAGTACAAAGAAAACCCTTTACGAACCTATCGTGGTAAATGGTATAAAGGAGGAATGAGCGATCATTTTCCTGTTTATATGGCTGTTGATAAATACGAAGACGATGAAAAATAAGGACATTCTTTATTTTTTAGCTTTGCAAAAAGCAAAAGGAATTGGTAGTATCAATGCAAAAAAATTAATTAAAAAATGTGGTTCTGCCAAAGCTGTTTTTACCGAAAAAACACAAAACCTCTTAAAAATTGAAGGCATAGGATTACATAAATTAAAAGGTTTAAAAGAAAAAAATCTATTTAAACTTGCCGAAAAAGAAATAGATTTTATTCAAAAAAATAACATTAAAGCACTTACTTTTTTAGAGGATGATTTTCCGTATCATTTAAAAAATGCCATAGATTCGCCAATTTTATTCTTTAAAAAAGGAAAAATAAATCTTAAAAACAAACGAATTATAAGTATTGTTGGTACTAGAAATATGACCAATTATGGCAAATCGTTTTTAGAAAAATTAATAGACGAAATTAAGTCGTACAATCCTGTTATTATTAGTGGTTTAGCGTATGGTGTGGATGTATTTGCACATCAATTAGCAATTAAAAATAACTTACAAACAGTTGCTGTTTTGGCACATGGTTTAAATCAAATTTACCCTAAAAAACACCATAAAGAAGCTACAAAAATGTTAGAAAATGGTGGTTTAGTAACCGAATTTTGGAGTACATCCAATCCTGACAGAGAAAATTTTATCAAACGAAACCGTATTGTTGCAGGAATTTCACAAGCAACCATTGTAATAGAATCTGCAATAAAAGGAGGTTCGCTAATAACCGCAGATATTGCAAATTCGTATAATCGCGAT
>CAYOWM010000045.1:0-8423 GCA_964407635.1 uncultured Flavobacteriaceae bacterium | reverse complement strand
ATAATATCTTCTATTTTTAGTAATTCAACTCCTGACGATGTAGGTAGTGCTAAGCGTTTTAATTCTGTTCTATTTTTAATTAAATTTTCTAATTTATAACTCAAATTTTTTAAATCTTTCTCTGCTTCAAATTTATTTACCGAAGTAATTAATTCGTCTGGTAAAACAGGTTTTAACAGATAATCTATCGCACTATATTTAAAAGCTTTTAAAGCGTATTCGTTATGTGCAGTAACAAATATAACTCCAAATGAAAACTGAGTAAATTTCTCTAACAAATCAAAACCAGTGCCGTCTTTCATTTCAATATCAAGAAACACTAAATCTGGTTGTAAGGTATCAATTAAATCTTTACCTGTTTGTACACCATCTGCTTCGCCAATAATATTTACATTAGGGCAATATTTATGTAAAAAATTAGATAAGATTTTCCTTCCTTTTGATTCATCATCTATAAGTATAGTTTGTATCATATTGTATAAGGCATTTCAATAATTACAGTTGTTCCTGTACCAATTGTATTGGATGTAACAATCATTTTATAGTTTATTTGTGTAATAGTAGTATAGTTTTCTAAACGTTCTTTAGTTAGCGTCATGGATAAAGAATTGTGATTGCCCATTTTTTCTTTTTTCTTTTTCTTAGCCTCTTCTAAACCTATTCCATTATCTGTAATCGTACAAGTTATAATTCCGTATTCATTTTCATTTATACTTTCTGTAAGACTATATTCAATTGATATATTTCCTTGTTCTTTAAGTGAAGCAATACCATGTTTTATAGCATTTTCTACAAAAGGCTGTATCATCATAGGTGGTACACATATTTCTTCAAACTCATTTGGATAACTAATTTTGTAATCAAACGAATGATCAAAGCGATTTTGCTCTAATTTTAAATAAGAATCTAAGGCAAAATAATCCTCTTTAAAAGGCACAAATTCTTTACGAGAATTCTCTAAAATTATTCGGATTAAACGAGAAAACTTTGCCAAATAAATTTCGGCGTTTGTGGTATTATTATCCGATACATAACTTTGAATAGAGTTAAGAGCATTAAAAATAAAATGTGGATTCATTTGGTTACTCAAAACTTTTTGTTCTAACTCTAGTTTGTTTTTTCTGATAAGGTTATATTCATTTAAACGTTTATACTTATTAGATTTTCTAACAAAATAAAGCAGACCAATAAGCGATAAAGTTAAAATCCCTAAACCGATAACAAATTGTTTTTGGAGGCTTAATTGTGCATCTTTTTTATCAATTTCTAATTGTTTAATTTGTATTTCTTTTTCTTTCTGTGCAACATCAAATTTAGTGTTAATTTCGGTGGTAATTTTACGTCTTTCTATGTTAAAAATAGTATCCTTTGCTGTTAATAATAAATCGTAATAAGGAATGGTTTCCTGCTCTTTGTGTAATTTTTTAAGATTTTTAATTACTCCTTTTATAGCTTCGGGACTTTTTTTACCAACACCACTTTTTTCTGTAAAAGCTATACTCTCTTTATAGTGTTTTAATGATTTTTTGAATTGTTTTAATTCAAAAGTAACTTTTCCTAAAAACAAATGTGTTTCTGCTAAACCACCAATATCGTTCGCTTTTGAAAATTCTTTTTTTGCCTGTGTAAAACTCTTTTTTGCCTTTTCGTAATTTTTTTCGTGTAAATAAATTTTCCCTAATTTTGAAAGAGCAATGGCGTAAATTCTACTGTATTTGTATTTTTGTGCTTCTTTTATAAGTGTTAATAATAATTTTTCTGCTTCGTTATGCTTGTTTAAATTACTTAAACAAATTGCAATATTTAATTGGGTTGTTAAAACACCATGTACATTTTTAATTTTTTTTAGTATTACCAACGTTTTTTCAAAATAAGGTTTTGCCTTAGCATACTCATCAAGCGATAAATGCAAAGTGCCTATTGCTCCAAAAGTCATTGCTTGATATAGCTCATTTCCTTCTTTTTCATATATTTTTAAGGCTTTTAAAAAATTTTGAATTGCCAAATCATATTTTGCTTGTGCTCGTAAAATATTAGCTACATTACTATAATTAATAGCCATTTGAAGAGAATCTTGCAGTTTTTCTGAAATAGTATAACTCTTTTTATAATACACCAAAGCAGAATCAAATTGTGATTTTTTATATTGAATAACACCTAATTGATTTAAAATATCACTTTCAAATTTTTTATTTGGGAAGTCTTTTACTTCTTTTAAAGCGGTTTTAAAATTTTGTTCAGAAGCTTCGGTATTTGAATACAATTGATATTTCCCTAGAGCTATTAGTGCGGTTATTCGTTGTTTCTTGTCAACAGATTTAGTTGCTTTTTTTAGGCTATCTATATTTTGAGCAAAACACAAAAATGGAAAAAAAATAAGTAAAATAATATGTAAAGTATTTTTTTTCATTGAACAAAAAAGTAAGTTATACTAACCAAAAGTACACAATATAAATGTATTTTGTAATTAAATTGCCTCAAAAATCAAAATAATTTAAAAAATTTAACCGAATACTAACTCGTTACTACCGAATATTCATCTGTTATTGTAAAGTTTTGGTATTCCTTTTATTTTTATCCAAAATACTAAAATTAAATTAATATGAAAGTAATAGTTACCTTGTTTTTTATGCTCGTTAGTATGCTAATCAACGCTCAAATAGTAAATATACCTGATGCAAACTTCAAAAATTATTTACTTGGACATCCTAATATCAATACAAATAGTGATACGGAAATACAAACATCTGAAGCTGAAAATTATACAGGTCTTATAAATGTGTCCAACCAAGGTATATCCGATCTAACAGGTATTGAAGCATTTGTTAATATTACGTCTCTTTATTGTCATAATAATAACCTTTCAAATTTAGATTTATCCGCTAATATTGCATTAGTGTATTTATATTGTTACAATAATATTTTAACTACTTTGGATGTATCTAATAGTACGCCGTTAATAGAAGTTCAATGTTATAATAATCGTTTTACAGATTTAGATTTTTCTAATAATCCAAACCTATTTGCATTAATTAGTAATGATAATTTGCTACAAAATTTAAATCTTAAAAATGGAAATAATGTAGTTTTAACAACAATGAACGCCACAAACAATCCAAATTTATCTTGTATAGAAGTAGATAATGTAACCGATGCAATAGCTGCTACTGGAAATTATACAAACTGGCAAATAGACGCAACATCAAATTATAGCGAGGATTGTGCTAATTACGTAGGAATAGATGATTTTGAATGGCATTTAATCAATATTTTTCCTAATCCAACAACCAAATTTCTAAACATAAAAGTTAATCATAAAGCAACCTATTTTTTAATAGACATTTTAGGAAACCAAATAAGAAAAGGATCTTTAGATAATGAATTTAATAGATTGAATATAACCAATTTATCAAAAGGAATTTATACCGTTGTTATAGAAATTAATCATAAAAAAATCACGCAGAAAATAGTAAAATATTAAATCACAAGTTATGAAATTTAAAATCACAAAAACCGCAAAAATCATTTTAACAGTAGTATTTTTTTTAAGCACTATATTATATGTTGATGCAACAGCAAATACAGTAAAAGAACAAAATCCACCAAAATGGATACAGTTAGGCAAACGAACCGTTTCTAAACTTACAGACCACGATGAAATTAGAGTAACTGCTATAAGAGGAACTTTTAAAAAATTAAGATTAAAGGTAACAAAATCGCCAATTTACGTAACCAATGTTAAGGTAGTTTATGCTAATGGTACATCCGAAAATCACGGGATAAATAAACGAATTAACAAAGGACATTTTAGTCGTGTGCTAGACCTTAAAGGCAAGAAAAGAATTATTAAAAAAATAATTTTTAATTATAAAACTAAATTATTAGCAAGAGGCAAAGCACAAGTTATCGTTTATGGAAAACGTTAATTTATCATAAAAATTCGTTAAAAAGTAAAAAGATGATACAAAAACAACACCTATTTATGCTTGTAGCTATGTTTTTTTTAATTGTATGTAAAGGACAAGATAAAATAGGTGCAATTATTACTGAAAAACAAGGCGATTTAGACAAAGATGGCATTCCTGAAAAAGTTGTTGTTTACAATACAGATACGCTTACAGAACTAGGATTAATTCGTTTATTATGCATTTATAAAAAAGATGCGAATAATAATTGGAAAATTTGGAAAAAATCAAACACTGCAATTTTAAAAAGTAAAGAAGGTGGTACGATGGGAGACCCTTTTCAAGAAATTGAAATTAAAAACGGAATACTAGCCATTAAACATTATGGAGGAAGTTCTTGGCATTGGAGTTATACACATAAATACAGATATCAAAATAACGACTTTTACTTAATTGGCGTTTCTACAACCAACAGTTTTAGAGAGGACAATACCGTTTTTGATTATAATCTTTCTACCTCAAAAGCAATTTATACATCGTATATAAATGGTGTTTTAAGTAATAAAGAGGTCTTTAAGCATAAAATGAAAGCCGTACCTAAACTAAATAATATGCATTTTGGTAAACACCAAATTAGTACACCTAAACTGAAAAAAAGTATTTATTTTTAAACTATACTATGCAAAATATAACCATAATCGGAATACTTATCGTAAGCTATTTATTCGTTTCGGCTTGTTCAAATCCTTATCAAAAAAAGCAATTTAACGATTTTGAATACGAACAAGATTTTCAAAAAAATAAATCATTATTCCGTAAAGATGTGCTACCAATTGAAGGATTTTCTACAGAAGGTAGCGAAATGTTTGTTTTTAAATCGGCTAAAAGAAAATATACCGTTTATGATGTTTGGTTTTATGGCGAATTAATGCAACGAAATACAAGCTTTTTTGTTGATGAACAAAATAAACCAAAACTAATAAAACAGACTATCTATTTATATGACAGACCAATATCTGTAGAAGGAGCAACATTTAAAACATTGGTAACTTATTTTACGTATAACAACGGAATTTCAAAATACTATTCTAAAATTAAATTAGAAATCGCAGATAATAAATTAAAAGCAAAAAAACAAAAAGAGTTGGAACGGTTGTTTGCAAGAGTTACAAAAAGCGTACAAATGAATAAAAAACAAGTAAAAAATTAACACCTTATGAAAAGTACCTTATTCGTAATAATTTTTATAGCAATACTTCTTTCAAGTTGTAAACAAGAAACAGAAGTTACCACCGATTATGTTATTGGTAAAAACCATTATACAACAGTTGTAGATACTAAAACTAGAGAATATTTTGTGCATATTCCAAGTAATTACAACAAAAACACACCATTACCTGTTGTGTTTATGTTACATGGTTCTTCGGGAAATGGTAAAAAATTTTACAATATTTCTGGATGGAAAGAAGTAGGTGAAACAGAAGGTATTATTACGGTTTTTCCTTCGTCAGGTAACTATTGCATAGAGCAAGATGGCGAAATTAAAAACACAACCAAATGGAATGTTCTTTATCCAAATTATAGCTATTGCTCTGGTGATGAACCACTAGATGATATAAAATTTTTGCGTAAAATTGTAGAGGAACTCCATGACAGATTTAGTATTAAGTCTAATAATATTTATCTGGTTGGATTTTCAAATGGTGGTCAAATGGCATTTAGATGTGCTGTAGAAATGGGCGATGTTTTTGCTGCTATTTTAGAATCCGCAGGATCAGCACCAACGCAATATTACCAATTTAATGCTATAAGACAAGATATGCCAATTAGTTTTCAACTTGGCAATTCAGATCCCAAATTTTTTGGTGAAGGTGTTGTAATCCCTTTAACAGAATTAGATAACCTGTTAACTACCAATCCGAATTTTACAGCACTCATAGAAAATCATACAAATACCTTTAATTTTGAAAACAATTACACCATAACAGGAGATGCATCTATTTTAACTGCAACTTTTAAATCCAATCCATTTCTAAATAATCGTGTTTTTAACATCATTTTTATAGATGGTCTTGGGCATAATTATCCTAACGGAATAAATCATCCAATTATGGGTGCTGCAATGAATTGGAATTGGTTAAAGCAGTATTCATTACCATGAATAGCAATGAAACAAAAAAGAAATATGGCTGAAAAAATAAGCAAACCCAATCTAAAACCTATAGATTCTATTATTGGAATTACAGGTAAAAACCAATTAAAAAAATATCTAACTTCAGTATTTAATTCTATTGGTTTTGAGTATGATAATGAAGGTGTTGCCTTTGCAAAATACAAAGGTTTTATCAATAACAAAGAGGTAAAAATAACAATTAGCATTTTAAAACGCACACAATATAAAGGTTTGCATCCAGATCATTTGGTAAAATATCGTACGTTTCAAGGTATTAGAATGCGTGTTCAGATTAAAAATAATGATTTAACTCGGTTTATTGTTTCCAAAAAAACAACAGGATTTTTCCTCAAGACTATTACAAAGGCAATAATGAGACGCAAAGGATACAAAAAAATGGAAACACCTACTGTAAATTTTGTATATCCAGAAGTCTGGTCTGTGGATAAAAATTTTGGAAATGCCTTTTTGAAAAACAAGGAAATAAACCATCTAATCTATAAATTAACAGAAAAAAAGACAAAAACTATTTCTTGGGGAATTATTATAGAACCAAACTCATTTAATTATAATGCTACTTTTGAAAATTTAGCCGATTTTGAACAAGAGAAACTAAAAAATAGATTGCAAAATATTGTAAAAATGATGCAATTATCTAAAAAACTCATCCAACCAAAACACTAACCTTTTAATTTAGTACTACATTTTACGGATCAGATATAAAAGTTGGGGAAAAGTTATAAAAAGTTATCCTATTTGCTTGTGCATGTAAAATAATTAATCTAACTTTACATTTACAACAGATTTATATCACGACAATATCGCTTTGGCGAAACTGCGGATATAAAAACGTTGTGGTGCATTAAGGAGAATACCAAAACATTGAAAAACCAGTATATGAACTATATTTTCATTGATACAAACATATTTTTGCATTTTCAGGATTTCAGAGAAATTGACTGGAATAATGAGGCCAAAGTAAAAGAGTGTACTTTAATAATTGCTCCTATAGTTTTAGATGAATTAGATAAAAAAAAGATTGGGACGAGTAGAATTGGAAATAAAGCAAGACAGGTACTTAATTCAATAGAAAATCTTATTGAAAAACCAGTTCTAACTGATAATGTTGGTTTTGAAGTGCTTTTAGACAAGCCAATGCAAAGAATTTATGATGAAAATAATTTAAATTTTAAAGAGCAAGACCACCGACTTATTGCTAGTATTATTGACTTTAAACAAAAAAGACAAGTTAGTGATGTTATGTTATGCACAAATGACATTGGGCCTAGACTTCGAGCTAAGCAATATGGGATTACTCCATTGAAATTATCAGATAAGTATTTATTACCAGAGCAAGAGTCTGAAATAGAAAAAAAAATAAAAAAGCTTAAACAAGAAAATGCAAAGCTAAAGAATAGAATTCCGAAAATTGCTTTAACATTTGATAATTCTAATGAGTTTGTTAAAATAAAAACAGAAAATTTTGAGTTGATAGATTACGAGGATTTTAAAACCCGAAGCTTAAATGAAATAAAGCAGAAATTTCCATATATGGAACATGTTGACCCTTATAAAAATCCGTTAACTGGTCTAATATCTACAATGGCTCCTGATAGCAATCAGATTAATTCATACAATAAAAAGCTTGATACGTATTTCAATAAATATGAAGATGCTTTAATGAAAATATATGAACGTGAAAAAAGAAGAAAGTTAACTTTTGAAATTAAATTGCAGGTAACGAACTCAGGGACAATTCCTGCGAAAGATGTTGACATTCATTTGCATTTTCCAGATGGATTTGAATTATTTGAAAGTGAGGAGTTACATGATGAAATTGAATTACCTGCACCACCATATAAGCCCAAAAACAGATTTGATTTTGGTTATCATAACATACTATCTACTCCAATTATTTCACCGAATCTGAATTTAGGAACTAATCTGAACTTCAATAGACCTGTTATAAAAAAAACTAACAGTTATAATGTAGATTTTAATAGAAAGCAAATTAAGCATGGTTATTCTGAGAAGTTGGAAAATCTATCAATTGTTTTTAATAGCTATGAGGACATTAAGAATTTTAAGATTGATTATATAATTAGTGCAGGAAATATGCCAGAAAAGATTGAAGGAAAATTGAATGTAATATTTGTTAAAGAATAACGCCCTACAACAAAAAAATATACTGCATGCCGCAATTAGTTGTAAATATGAAAGTTAAAACACAAAATAAACATTTTTCGCAACTTGAAAAATAATCATTTCAAAATGCGGTACGCAGCATATTCAAACCGTTGCTAAAGTCCATCATCAATACAGGTATTTTATGTCAAAAACATAAA
>CAYOWM010000044.1:0-8458 GCA_964407635.1 uncultured Flavobacteriaceae bacterium | reverse complement strand
AAATTAAACTTCTGTTAGATAAATTATTTAAAATACTTGCTGTTTCGTTCATTTCGACCATAAAGGTAGATTCTCCCATACTTATATTATCACTAGCACCAACTCTGGTAAAAATCTTATCAACCATACCAATTTTTGCATGTTGTGCAGGAACGTAACTTCCCATTTGAGCTAATAAAACAATTAATGCTGTTTGTCGTAAAATAGCAGATTTACCACTCATATTCGGACCCGTAATCATAATTATTTGTTGCTGATTTTGGTTTAAAACAATATCGTTAGCAATATATTCTTCGCCAATTGGTAATTGTTTTTCAATAACAGGATGTCTTCCGTTTTTAATTTCTATACTTGTAGAATCGTCTATAACTGGTTTGGTATAGTTGCTTTTTATTGCAGTACTTGCAAAACTAGAAAGGCAATCTAATTTTGCAATATTTTGTGCATTTTGCTGTATTTTTTGCAAAAACGGAAGGATAAATAACAATAATTGTTCGTACAGTTCTTTTTCGAGAACGGCAATTTTTTCTTCTGCACCTAAAATTTTAGTTTCGTATTCTTTTAGTTCTTCGGTAATATATCGTTCGGCACTTACTAAGGTTTGTTTTCTTGTCCATTCTTCAGGAACTTTGTCTTTATGTGTATTTCGCACTTCAATATAATAGCCAAAAACATTATTAAAGGCTATTTTTAAAGACGGAATTTTTGTGCGTTCACTTTCGCGTTGTAACATTGCATTTAGGTAGTCTTTACCAGAAGTTTGAATAGCACGTAAATCGTCTAATTCTTTTGAAACGCCTTCCGCAATAGCGTTACCTTTACTAATATGCACAGGAGAATCGGCAATTAAAACACGCGAAATTTCGGTTATTATAGTATTACAAGGATGTAAATTTGTTCCGATTTCCTTAACGGAAGGATTTTTGCTTTTTTCAGCATTTTCTTTAATTGGCAGTATTGCTTTTAACGAATCTTTGAGTAAAACAACCTCACGAGGATTGATTTTACCTGTTGCTAATTTAGAAATAAGACGTTCTAAATCACTAATTTGTTTGATTTGATAATTTAATAATTCGTGAAATTTAGGTGTATCGATAAGGTATTTTACAACCGTATTTCTATCGTTTATTTGTTCAATATTTTTTAACGGAAGTGCTAACCATCTTTTTAATAATCGTCCTCCCATTGCCGAAACGGTATGGTCAATAATATCTAAAAGTGTAACTGCTTCAGTAGAATTTGCGTAATATAATTCTAAATTTCGGATAGTAAATTTATCCATCCAAACGTAGTTATCTTCGGCAATTCTGGTAATATTTGTAATGTGAGCAAGTTGTTTGTGTTGGGTTTCGCCAAGGTAAAACAAAATAGTTCCACTAGCTATAATTCCGCTTTCTAATTCGTCAATACCAAAGCCTTTAAAGGATTTTATTTTAAAATGATTTTGTAGGCTTTCGGTTGCGTAATCTATGTTAAAAACCCAGTCTTCTAAAAAAAAGGTTTGGAGGTTTTCGCCAAAAACGGATTTGAATTCTTGTTTATATTGTTTTTGAACAAGAATTTCGCTTGGTTTAAAATTTTGGAATAATTTATCGATATACGCTGCTTTACCTTGCGAGGTTAAAAATTCGCCTGTTGAAACATCTAAAAAACTAATTCCGATAGGTTTATTTTTCTTTTTAGGAAAGTGAATTGCTGCTAAAAAATTATTGGTTTTGGTTTCTAAAACATCGTCATTTAATGCAACTCCTGGTGTGATAACTTCGGTTACACCACGTTTTACAATGGTTTTTGTCATTTTAGGATCTTCTAATTGATCGCAAATAGCAACGCGAAGTCCTGCTTTAACTAATTTTGGTAAATAGGTATTTATAGAATGATGTGGAAAACCAGCCAAAGCTGTTTCGGTATCCGATCCTGCACCACGTTTGGTAAGCGTAATATTTAAAATTCGTGCAGCTTTTATTGCATCTTCGCCAAAAGTTTCGTAAAAATCTCCAACTCTAAAAAGTAACATCGCATCAGGATATTTTACTTTAATAGCGTTGTATTGTTTCATTAAAGGTGTTACTCTTTTTGTCTTTGCCAAGGTTTTTTATTTTTTGAAAAGCAAATATACGGAATTGTTGGTTTATAGTTATGAGTTGATGAGTGATGATTTGTGAATTATGATTTATGAATTATGAATTATGAATTATGAGTGGTGAATTATATCTATATATTTTAAAATGGTAGTATATCCTTTATTTTTAAAATATGCTGGTGTTTTTTCATTTCCTGTTACTAAGATAAAATCGCCTTCCCAAGCTCCAAGGCTTTTTACTGTTCCGAAATAATCAGAAAATAATTGTTGTTTTATTGGTTTTATTTGGATAATATCTGAAATAATTTGTTCGTGTTTTTCGAGTAAATTTTCAAATTTTTTTAAGCAAATATTGGTGTCTAATAATTGATTGGTTATGGCATTTATTTGCGAAATTATTGGCTGTAAATCTATCTGTTTTTTTTGATAATGAGCAATAGCATCTCTGCTATTTTTTTTTTGGTTTAGGTAAACAAAAAACAAATTATTGCTAAATTTTGGTTGAAATATTGCTTTTGTTACGCTTGGCTTTTTATTATTTAATTGGTACAAAATAGGAAAATCGTTTTGTGCACAAGCAATATCGTAAGCACTTCCTCCGAAAACCGAAAATTGTAAGGTAAAAGCATTAATATTTGCCCATTTTGCAAGATTATTAATTAAAGTTGAGGATGTACCTAAACCCCAATTTTTAGGAAATGTTAAATGTGTTTCGACAAAAAAAGTATCTCTTGATTCTAAAAAATCAGGATTTAATTCTCTACATTTTTGTAAAATTTCTTGTAGTTTTAAAGCTGTTTTTTTAGAGGAATTTGATAAATTTTCAAAAGCAATTATTTCAAAATTTGTAGTTGTAAAACTAGCTTCAAACCAAAGGCTTTTATCGTAATCATAACTTTTCCAATGCATACTAGCTGTGTTCTCTTTTATTTGTTTTACCTCTAATGTTTGTCCGAAAATAGTTGGTAATGCCAATGCTTTTGCTCCGTTTAGCACTAGATATTCTGCTGTAATTAAAAGTTTTCCGTTGCTATAAAATTTTAAAGGCAGCATAATTCAACTATTTTTTTGGCATTTTCTAAAGTGTTAAATGGTTTCAAAATCTGCTTTCGTTTATCCATTTCAGATGCATCGTAATTTTTAGTAAAACAACTGCTAACTGCTTTTAAAAAATCGTTTGGTGTATCGGCAATTTCACATAACGACTCTAAACCTGTATCGATAACCATTGCACTATTTACTACACAAAACCTACTTTGAAAAAGTGCGTGAATTAGTTTTAATTTAATGCCTGTTTTTTGAAAAGTTGGTAAAACATTTATATGTGCATTTGTAAATAAAGTGTCTAATTGTTGGTTATTTTTAGTATTTAAAAATACAAATTTAATATTACTGTGTTCTTTAATTTTTGTTTCTACTTCGGCATTTGAATAACTACTTGCGATGGTAAGAGGCACATCGGATTTTTTAAAGACATCTATTAAAAAACAAGCTGCTTTTTCGTTATCTGAAACCCGTAAATCACCATGATATAATGCAAATTTACATGTGTCGGAAAGTTTTACTATTGCTTCATTTTTATGAAAAACAGGAATATATTTAGCCATAGAACCGTATTTTTTAGTAAAATAGTGTTGTTCAAATGGCGAAATGGTTAAAATGTAATTTGCTTTTTTTACTATTTTTTCGTAGTGTTTTAATTTTCTTGCTTCTTGTTTAAAAAAGGATTTCCTAGAAATACTATTGGTACTTTTTGCTAAACCATCGTAATATTTATGTTCAATATTATGCGAACGAATCAGTACGATTCGATCCTTAAAATCAAAATCTATTAACGGATACGTAGTATGTAATCCTTCAAAAAGAATTGGATTGTTGTCTTTTTTTAGGTTTTTTATTAAATTGCTATCTCTTCTTGATTTTACAATAAATGGTTTTCTTGATAGTAAATTTAATGGTGATTTTGAACGTTTGTAATAGGTAATTTTTTCGCAATATTTTAAGAGTTCGTCTTGTTTCCCTCTACCATATTCGTAGGTATGCAACCAAATTTTTACACCTAATTTGTGCAGTGCTTTTATTTTGTAAAAAACATCGATAACACCACCGTAATTTGCAGGAAAAGGTACATCAAAAGAAACAATATGTAAGTTTTTAGTCAAAATTTATAATTTAATGCAAAATAGAAATTTAAAACCAAAAACCAAGATTAATATGCCAAAAATTCTGATTAGTATCAGGAGACCAAGCATATTTTAACTCTAAAGGACCAATAAACGAATTGTAGCCATAACCAATGGCATAACCTGTTTTTAAATCGTCAAAAGCAGTTCCGTTAGAAAATATTTTTTGGTTTAAACCAGCGGTGTTTTCGGTAAAATTTAGATAGTGTTTTTCATAAAAATTATACTGTAAAATAATTTGCGATTTTATGTAAGCATTGTTTTGTAAACTTGCAAAATCATAGCCGTAAAAAGGTTCGTAATTATTAATATAATTTTGATTGTTTCCTCCTAAAGAGTATTTAAAAGCAGGTGAGCTACTTCCGAAAACAGAACCTAAACTTGCTTCTATTTTTAAACTTAATTTATCATAAAAAGTTTTTACATAACCAACTTTTCCTTTAATAATAGAAAAGGTTTCTAAGGTTTTTTCTTCAAAACTAGACGAGCCAAAATAAATTTGGTAATTACTATTAAAATACCAACCTTTTTTGGTAAAATATTTGGCATCATAGGTGTCTAAAGTAAGATTTCCGAATAAGCTAAAGTAATGTCTGTTATCGAAAAATATTTTTTGGTCGTAAGTGTTTTTCGAATATATTTTTAAATATTTATGTGCAACACCTAGTTTTAATCCTAGTTTTTCGCCAAATTTAGAAAGTAGATAAACCTGTGTAGTAAAATCGTTATATTTAACATCTTGTTTTAAATTAAAAATGCTAGTTGTACTACTTTGATTTATTGTATAATTTTTTTTAAAAGCAGTATATTTTGTGTTAATTCCGAATTGCCAATGGTAGCCATTATCTACTAAATAATCTATATTATATCGTAAATTATCACCAACTACAAAATCCGCCGAAAAAATATCATTATTAGTAAGTGCATGTTTTGAAGTGAAATTAATCAGTACTCCAGTTTTGTATATATCATCGTAATGTGTGCTTAATTGCAAACTATTAGATATCGGATTTTCCTTTAAATTAAATTCGATATTTGTTTTGCCATTTTTTAATTTTATGAATTTATAGTCGATACTTTCAAAATTATTAGTTGCCGATAAACCAGTTACACATTGGTTAAATGCGTCATAACTTAGCGAATCGTTTTCTGTTATATTTAATTTAGATAAAATATATTTGCGTGTATAGTTTTTATGACCGTGAATTTTAATTTTTTGGATTTTAATTTGTTTGTTTTTTTGTAAATCAATTTTGTTTTTTTGCTGTATTGATTTTTTGGTTTGTTGTAAAGCTATTGCTTCTAAGTATTCTTTTTCGAGCATAGCAATTCGTTCTCCTTCGGCGATTAATTCTTTTGCTTTATTAAACGAAAGTACCGAATATCCTGTAATATTATGTTGCATATATATATCGGTTTTATTTTTGTTTTTTATATCTTCTTCGTACATTTGAAAACTCACGATTTGCATAATTATTTTAGGAGCAGAATCTAAATTTTCTTTAATTTCTAAAGAATCTTGTACATCTACACCAATAATGATATCCACATCTTTTTTTTGCATAATATCAATAGGAAAGTTATCTACAATACCACCATCGACTAGTAATTTTCCATCAATTTCTACAGGTTCTAATAAGGTAGGAAAAGCACCACTAGCTTTTATTGCTAAAGGTAAAAATCCGCTTTCAAGCACTTCTTTATTTCCGTTTTCTATATTTGTTGCGACGCAATAAAACGGAATTGGTAATTTTTTAAAATCGGATATACTATGTACGTGTTTAGTTAATTTAGTTAATTCATTAAGAATATTTTGTCCTTTAGATAAGGCTCTAGGAAAACCTATTTTCCAATTTTTTATAGGAAGGGAAATGGCATATTTTTCGGAAGTTTCTTTTTGGTAAAAACTATATTTTTCTCTAGAAATATTGTCTTTTACCAATTCTTCAAAATCATAAGATTGAATAATAGAATCGATTTGGTTTGCATTATAACCAGAAGCATATAATGCACCAATCATTGCTCCTGCACTAGTTCCTCCGATATAATCTACACGAACACCTAAACGTTCTAAAACTTTTAAAACACCAATATGTGCAAATCCTTTTGCACCTCCACCAGACAATACCAAGCCAACACGTAAATCTTTATGATATCGCTTAATAGAATCGTTTTTAACTGTTTGTGCTTGTCCTAATAGGTTAAAAAGCACACAAAATAGTAAGGTTGTTCGTTTTATCATCAATACAATTTATACAAAATTATAAATCTTCCTCAAATGTAACAATTATACAAACGAAAAACCTACATATTATTTTAATTTTTTTTTTGATAAATTTAAATCTGCTAAAACCAAAAAAATTAATTAAAAAACCTTTCTAAAAAATCAATTTTAGAAAGGTTATAAGTAAGCCTAATTATAGTAATTAATACTACCTTAAATTTACAAAAGTGTCGTTGGACAAACATACTCTGTTTTAGGTAAGTTTGTTTCTTTTAAATCTTTGAAACCACCTCTAATATCAATTACTTTTTCTACACCATTTGCTTTAAATATAGAAGCTGCAATTAGTGATCTATAACCACTTGCACAGTGTAAAAAGTATTCTTTATTTGGATTGATTTCTGCAAAATTTTGTTTGATAGAATCTAACGGAAAATTTTCTAAACCTTTAATGTGTTCGGATAAATATTCGGATTCTTTACGTACATCTAAAGCAACTTCTACTTCACCATTGTTAAATTTCTTTTCAAATCCAGCAGCAGAAATAGAGCCAACTTTATCCAATTCAAAACCATGAGAAATCCAATCGGTAACACCACCTCCAGCTAAGTAACCGATTGTGTTGTCAAATCCAATTCGTGAAAAACGAGTTACAGCTTCGTGTGCTTTAGCTTCGTCATCTACAATAAAAATAACTTTTTGATTTACATCTACAATTAAAGCACCAACCCAAGGAGCAAAACTTCCGTTAAGACCTATCCACCAAGCACCAGGAACGGTTCCTGATTCCGAATATGCTTCTTTAGAACGTGTATCGATAACCATAACATCTTTTTGTTCGCTTAACTCTTTAAAAGTTGCAGCATCTAAAGGTCTTGTTCCGTTAGCTACGATTTCTTCGTAAGTTTTTTCTGCACCTGATTTGTTTAGTTTAACATTTAAAGGAAAATATTGTGGTGGTGTTTTTAAACCAGTAGTTACTTCTTTAATAAACTCTTCTTTAGTCATATCTGCACGTAAGGCATAATTTGTTTTCTTTTGGTTTGCAAGTGTATCAAAAGTTTCCGAACTCATGTTTTTACCACATGCAGATCCTGCTCCGTGATTAGGATATACGATAATATCGTCTGGTAAAGGCATAATTTTATTACGTAACGAATCGTATAAATGACCTGCTAAATCCGCTTGTGTTAAGTCTGATTTTACGGCTAAATCAGGTCTACCAACATCGCCAATAAATAAGCAATCACCTGTTAATACATAAGGTGTTTCTCCTTTTTCGTCGATGATTAAATACGACGATGATTCCATGGTGTGTCCTGGAGTATGTAATAGTTTTATTTTAATATTTCCTAATGGAAAAATTTCTCCGTCTGTTCCGTTATATATTTCATAATCAGCAGTTGCGTTTGGTCCAAATACAATTTTTGCTCCTGTTTTTTTTGCTAAATCTACTTGTCCTGAAACGAAATCAGCGTGAAAATGAGTTAAAAATATATATTTAATTTTTGCACCATCCGCTTCTGCCATTTTAATATACGGATCGGTTTCTCTTAAAGGATCTACAATTGCTACTTCGCCATTAGATTCGATATAATATGCCATTTCTGCAAGGCATCCTGTAAATAATTGTTCTACTTTCATATGATTTTAGTTTAATGTGTTAATACTCTTTATTTTGTCGCTCAAATTTAAGAAAAATTACACTAATTTAAGTAACAAATGTTACTTATTTAGTGTTGGTTTGACTTACATAATTTTGAAATTTCTTTTCGGTTGTTACACTAATACATTTATTTTTAAAGCAATCTACTGCTTCCTGAATACTCATAAAGCAATGATCCACACCAATTTTATCTATTAATTTGGATTTGTTAATAGTGTCTCGTACAGGACCTTTTAATCCTGTAAAGGCAATTTCCACCTTTCGGTTTTTAAAGAAATCTATAATTTCGTTTAAGGCATAAA
>CAYOWM010000043.1:3115-8746 GCA_964407635.1 uncultured Flavobacteriaceae bacterium | reverse complement strand
AATAATTTATTTAGTATCAGTCGTTGACGACTATTTAGTTCTGTATTTTTATGCTTATCCCAAAAATCATTTTTATAGAGTACTTTTTTTATGGTTTGTTCAGTGTTTTTTAAAGCACTAAAAATTGAATTTAAGAACCACACAATCCATTCCGTTATTTCCCCATTTTGATGTTGCATTTTTTGTAAAATAGCATAATACTTTTTTCGTTCTACTAAAACTTGGTTTGACAAGCTATAAAATCGTTGAGAACTTTGATCAGAACGTGCTAATAACAAATCAGATATGGCTCTTGCAATACGTCCGTTTCCATCATCAAAAGGATGTATTATTATGAACCAAAAATGAGCAATAGCAGATTTTAAGACTAAATCTAAATCATTATTATTGTTTAGCCAATCTAAAAATCTGTCCATTTCGTATTTAACTTCTTTTGCAGAAGGCGCTTGATAATGAACTTTTTCTTTTCCCATTGCTCCTGAAACTATTTGCATCTCTCCACTTCTATATTTTGCAACTTCAATTTTATACATTCCACTTCTGCCTGTTGGAAATAATGCTGCGTGCCAGTCAAATAATCGTTCTTCATCTAATATCTTTTCATAATTTTGGGTAGCATCAAGCATCATTTCAACCACTCCATCAACATTTCTGTCGGAATATACCATTCCTGCATAATCTAATCCTAATTTTCGAGCAATAGATGAACGTACTTGTGCATAATTCAATAATTCGCCTTCAATTTCAGATGATTTTATAACATCAAGCGTTAAGTTAGAAAGCATTGTTTCTTCTTTAATTGAAAAGCCTAAAGTTGTTATTTGACCAAATATTTTACCTTGTAAATAACGAACTTGACCAAGAAGTGATTGTACTTCTTTTTCATTCCAAGTGAAATTTGTCCAATTCTTATATTGATAAATGTATTTTGCCATATTTCTTTATTATGCGACAAATATACAAATAATCTCCGCAAATATACTGAGAATATAGTAATTATTCTCCGCATTCGTGTTTTTTCATATTGGCTCTAACGATTTTATATCCACAGTCTAGCGAAAGCGATATTGTTGTGATATAACCGCAAAAATTCATGAAATCAGCTTTGTTTAGATGCGAAATTTTAAAATCCGTAGGAATACCTTAGTATTTCAAGGGTTTTGAAATGTAGCAGATGAATATAGATAATTTCAAACACCCTTAAATTTGGGTGTTATTAAATTGTATAATGGTTGATTTACTGTGTTTTAACTAAAAAATAATAATATAGTGGTAAATTTTGTGGCATAAACCTGTTGTAAAGTTAGATTAATTATTTTACAATTACAAGCAAATTGGATACCTTTTTTATACCTTTCCTTCAAGGTTTTATATCGGATCTTTTTTTATAGCTCGTAACATTTCTCTTTTTCCTATTGGTCCTGGTAATTTTTCTACAAAAAAACCAGCAGATAGCATTGCTCGTCGTACCGAACCTTTTGCAGAATAGGTAACTAAAATTCCGTTTGGTTTTAAAGCACGGAACATAATTTTAAAAATTTGTTCTGTCCATAATTCAGGTTGCACTCTTGCACCAAAAGCGTCAAAATAAATTAAATCAAATGCAGAAACAGCAGAAATATCTTTAAAATCTTGTTCTTTTTTTGTTAAGGTAAATTTTTTTGAAATTTCTACTTGTTTTTCCCAAGAGCAATTGTGCATTTTTGCAAAAACGGCTTCCGATGTAATTGCATTTAATTGTGCTACATAGTTTAGTTTTTTGCTAACTTCTGCTTTAAGCGGAAAAGCTTCTACACCAGTATATCTAATAGTTAAATTTCGTTTTTCACTTTCTAAAAAAGTAATAAAAGCGTTTAAACCAGTTCCAAATCCTATTTCTAAAATAGAAAGGGTACTTGTATCGGCAAAATTAGTTAAACCTGCTTCTATAAAAACATGATATGCTTCTTGTATGGCACCATGTTTTGAATGGTATTGCTCGTTCCAATCAGGTAAATGAATACTTGTTGAACCATCGGCAGTTATAAAAAATTCTCTTTTCATGGATTTGTGTTAAGATATGTTCAAAAATCGGAAATATTTATGTAAAATATATAAGAAATTAATAAAAAATTCGTTAATAACTAAAATGTTAATTATTTTTTTAAACAAGTATTATGACGTACTTTTGCAAAAATATTACTATTATGGAAACCGATATTTTAACGAATATTAAAATTGAAAAAATTAAAACGTCTAAACTGCCAAAAAATGGGGTAAATAATCTTAAATTTGGCTCTAGTTTTACGGATCATATGTTTATCTGTACCTATAAAAATGGCAAATGGCAAGATGCAAAAATAACACCATATCAACCGTTAAGTTTAGATCCATCGACACGTGTTTTTCATTATGGTCAAGCAATTTTTGAAGGAATGAAAGCCTATAAAGATACTAATAATGATGTATTTTTATTTAGACCAGATAAAAATCAAGAACGTTTGAATAAATCGGCAGTTCGTATGCAAATGCCAGAATTACCTAAAGAATTATTTTTTGATGGTTTAACAACCTTGCTACAAATTGAAAAAGATTGGATTCCAACTGCAGAAGGAAATTCGTTATATATAAGACCATTTATGATTGCAAGTGGTCATGGAATTTATGCTGCACCATCCGATGAGTATATTTTTATGATTATTTGTTCACCTTCAGGTAAATATTATGCTAAAGATGTTAATGTAGTAATTGCCGAACATTATAGTAGAGCAGCAAATGGTGGTGTTGGTGCTGCAAAAGCTGCTGGAAATTACGGAGCTCAATTTTATCCAACACAACAAGCAATTAAAAAAGGCTTTAATCAAATTATTTGGACCGATTCTACACATACGTATTTAGAAGAAGCAGGTACGATGAATGTTTTCTTTAGAATTAACGATACACTTTTAACCGCTCCAACAAGCGAACGTATTTTAGATGGTGTTACCAGAAAAAGTATTATCACTTTAGCTAAAGATATGGGTATTTCTGTAGAGGAAAGACGGGTTTCGGTTGAGGAGTTAACAGAAGCAGCGAAAAATGGTTCACTTAAAGAAATTTTCGGAGCAGGAACTGCAGCAGTAATCACTCGTATTACAAAATTTTCTTATAAAAATGAAGAATTTACACTTCCAGAAATAGAAAATGGATATGCAGATATGTTTAAAAAATATTTAACAGATATTCAATATAATCGTTCTGCTGATAAATTTGGATGGCGATTTAAAGTTTCGTAATTTTTTTTTAAATTAAACGAGTAATTGTTACTTTAGTTACACCAATTTTTTACATAAAAGATATTTTAGTATTTTATTAATTTGTATTTTTACAGAATTAATAATGCCAAAATAGTTTAGCTTAAATGCGATACTCTTTTGGTGTAAAATACTAAAATTTACATGAACTCTTTTTTACCTGAAGTAGAAAAATTGCCTAAAAATCATCCTGTACAAATCTATTACCAAGAAAGTGCACTGATTCAAGATATATTAGTAGAATTATATGAAGCAGATCCTACAAAAGATTTTCAAAAATATTTTAATCTTTTTAACGAGCTTACTACTATTGAAAAACGGTTTGCAAGAAAGGAAAATCAACTTTTTCCGTATTTAGAAAAACACGGTTGGGAAGGGCCAAGTCAAGGAATGTGGTCTTTTCATGATAATTTACGTGATCAAATACGATTGCTTAATCAGTATAATTCCGAAAAAAATATTCCGAAAATTGTAGAAAATATTCCGTATTTAATCGAAGGAATTAAACGATTATTAATTATTGAGGATACACGTTTATTTCCGAATGCAATGGAACTTTTAACGGAAGAAGATTGGAAAGAATTTTATATTGGCGATGAAGAAATAGGTTGGATGTTACCAAATAAACCTGCTCCATATCCAGCACTTGAAGAAGAATATATCCATCCTAGTAAAGATTTTAAAGAACGGAAATTATCTTTTTCAACCGAAAACACGTTTCATTATGATGAAGGATATCTGACACCTGAACAAGTAAATCTGCTGCTTCAATTTTTACCAGTAGATATTACGTATGTAGATGAAAATGATAAGGTTATCTTTTATAACAGAGGCGAAGATAGAGTGTTTCCTAGAAGTAAAGGAATTATTGGCAGAGAGGTAAAATTTTGCCATCCTCCAAAAAGTGTGCATCTCGTTTTACGAATTGTAGAAGAGTTTAAAGCAGGAACAAAAGATGTAGCCGAATTTTGGATAAATTTTAAAGACCGAATCATACATATTAGATATTTTGCAATCCGTGATAAAAATAAAAAATATCGTGGTGTAATTGAAATGTCGCAAGATGTTACCGATATAAAAAAACTAGAAGGACAAAAACGATTGTTAAACGATTGGGATTAACCAAAATGAAAACAACAAACTACAAAAATATGTACTATCCTCCTGGAGGAATTTTAATGTGGATTCTCATTTTTTTAGAATTATTTACTTTCGGAATTGCAATAATTGTCTTAGTAGCAAGTAGTAAAGAAAATCCAGAAGCATTTAAAACGTCAGCGACTCATCTTAACACAACTTATGGTGCAATAAATACGTTGTTTTTATTAACAAGTGGCTTTTTTATGGCAACTTCTTTACATTTTTTTAAACGGAACAATCTAAAAAAAGCAAAATTATATTTAAACCTTACTATTTTAGGAGGTATTCTTTTTTTATTTTTAAAATCGGTAGAATATCATGAAAAAATAGCATTAGGTTATGTTTTAGGATACGATACCTTTTTTAATTTTTATTGGTTGCTAACCGCTTTTCATGTAATACATGTGTTAGTTGGATTGGTAATTTTAACATCTTTAAAAAAATCTATTAAAAAAGGAAAAACGCTTTTAGAGGATTTTGAAGCAAGTGCTGCATTTTGGCATATGTGTGATTTAATTTGGTTGTTGCTTTTTCCTGTTTTATACTTATTATTTTAATTATGAAAAATAAATATACTATAACATACCTTGTTTTACTTGTATTAACAAGTACTACTGCTGTTTTTTCGAATATTTTTTCAGGATTAAAAGCAATTAGCATACTTATTTTAATCTTGTCAGCATTAAAATTTTTATTAGTTGCCTTTAACTTTATGGAATTAAAAAAAGCACATCTTTTTTGGAAAGTGCTTTTACTTATTTATTTAAGTGTTTTTGTAGGTGTTATTTCTGTAATTTTTTGAATACACTACCAATAGCAGCACCAGCAATTCCATAATAAACCACATTCCATAAACCATCTACTAATTGACCAGTAAAATCCATAAAATTAGTAGTTGCATAAATGATAATTCCTAAGCCTAAACCCAATAATATGCCAATATATGCACCAAATTGAAATCCGCTTTTAGCAGAATATGTATCCTTTGCCCATTTTTGATAGATAGTTGTCATCATAAAGGAAACAATACTACTTCCGATAGCAATTTGCCAAATACCATCAACCGAATCGCCTTTATGTGCTCCAGAAACAGAGTGTTCTAGAAAAAAATTCTCTGCCAATCCTCCATAAAAAGCCCATCCTAAAAGATAAAGCACTAAAAAACCTGCAAGTGTTGCTAATAATTTTGATTTTGAAAACATAATTTTTAAATATTTAG
>CAYOWM010000043.1:0-3015 GCA_964407635.1 uncultured Flavobacteriaceae bacterium | reverse complement strand
AAATATACAAAAAAATAAAACGCTAAAACTAAAAGTTAAAGCGTTTATAATTTTCTTTTTCTCATTTCATAGCTGTATTTTGATAAAATATGCTTTAGTAATGATGTAACAAAGATATAATAAAATTTTGTATTTTTATAAAAAATTAAAAAAAATGCGTTTTTATACTTCAAACCCTGTTTTTAATGCCTTTTTTTGGAAAAAAGAAGCGTCTAAAAATAAAATGACTTTAAATGGTATTCTGTTTAAAATGTTTTTTAGTTTACTTTTGGTAAGTCTTTCGTTTAGTTATGTTTGGCATTTGGTTTATAAAGGTGAATCTATAAAATGGTATATTTATATTGGATTGTTTTCAGCCTTATTTTTTAGCATTTTAACTTCATATAAGCACAAATGGGCATTTTTTACCGTTCCGTTTTATGCAATAAGCAAAGGTTTTTTTTTAGGAGGTTTTTCGGCATATACTAACCAGCGTTTTGAAGGTTTACCACAAAAAGCGGTTAGTATTACTATTATTACTTTTTTTGTAATGTTGTTTTTATACAAACTTAAAATTGTTGTAGTTACTAAAAAATTTAGAAGTATTTTATACAGTACCATTGCTACAATTTTTACAATATATATTATTGCCTTTATACTTAGATTGTTTGCTATTCCGTTTAATTTGGTTCATGGAACGTCTTGGTTTTCTATACTATTTACCTTAGTTGCAAGTATTGCAGCATCTTTTTCGTTAATTTTAGATTTTTACTACTTAGACAAACAATTATACAAAGCTCCTAAATATAAAGAATGGGTTGCCGTTTGGGGTTTCTTGGTAACACTAATTTGGATGTATGTAGAAATACTTCGTTTGTTTAAAAAATTAGCAATTCGATTTTAATCCATAATAATTACAATAGGAATGCGATATTCGGTTTTTACAGGAATTCCTCTTTTTAAAGCAGGTTTCATTTGCGGTAAATCGGTAAAAATAGCTGTAATAATACTATCTAAATTTGTAAATTCAGTTTTAATCCTTTCGGAAGCATGTATTGATTTAATAGAAAGCAAACCTTTCGAATCTACTATAAATTTTACGGAAATAGTATCGTTACTTTTTAAATTTGATTCTAAATTAATTTGTGCAATTTTTTTTTGAATACGTTTTGTTAAAAGTTTATAAAAACATGCTTTTTGAAGTTCTTTTGAAGCAATTTCATCGCATTCTGGTAGTATCGGATACGCATCAATTGTAGTATAATCTACAATCGTATCTATTTGTGTTTTAGACTTATTTTTTTTTGGTAAAAAATAAGAACACGAATAAAACGTTACGCTCAAAAATAATAGAAAAACAATTTTCATAAAAAAATATAAACTAGGTACAAATATATAGAATTATCTAATAGATTTTTTAAAATATATAGTACATTTGTCGCTTTAAAATTAAAAATCAGAAACAGATGAAAAAATTAGTTATCCTTTTATTAAGTGTCGTAGTATTAGGCTCTTGTACACAACCACAAAAAATTGGTTATGTAAATACCGAAAAATTAATTCAAGATTACCAAGGCACAAAAGATGCAGAAGCTATATTGAAGAAAAAACAAGCAGATGCTCAAAAACAAATGCAAAGTTTAGGACAAGCATTTGATGCAAAAATTAAAAAAATGTCGCAAAGAGAACAACGTAAAAATTACGAAAGTTTAATGAAAGAACAACAACAATTGCAACAATTAAACCAACAAATGCAATACCAATTACAAGCAGAAAGCCAAAAAAGTATTGAAAAAGTATCTAAAACTGTAAACGATTTTGTTAAAGAATACGCTAAAACTAACAAATACAATTTCATTTTAGGTACAGTTAACGTAAACGGAGCAGTAATGTATGGTGATGAAAGCGCAGATGTTACTTACGATGTATTAAAAGCTTTAAATAATAAATATACAAACAAATCATCTGACGATAAAAAAGTAGATGATAAAAAAGCAGAAGGAGAAAAAAAAGAGGACACAAAAGAAGCTAAAAAATCGGAAACTCCTAAAGAAGTAAAAAAAGAAGCTAAAAAATAACTATTTTTAATTAAATTTTTATAGCAAAACAAGCCCACAACTTTTAAAGCTGTGGGTTTTTTAAAAATTTCTTTTTTGAAAGCACGAAATACAGCCTTATTCTTGGCAACCATTACTGCAATAATCTATGGTATTAGTTTTACCGTAGCAAAAGATGTAATGCCTAAATATGTAAAGCCTTATGGTTTTATATTGCTACGTGTTTCTGGTGCTGCAATTTTATTTTGGATAAGTAGTTTTTTTATAAAAAAAATAAAAATACCGCTTACAGATTTAAGCAAAATAGTAATTGCGTCTGTATTTGGAGTTGCTCTAAATATGCTTACTTTTTTTAAAGGATTAAGTATGACAACTCCAATAAGTGGAGCAGTTATTATGGTAACCACACCGATTTTGGTGCTTACCTTTTCTAGTTTTTTACTAAAAGAAAAAGCAAATTTTATAAAAATTTTAGGAATCCTTATCGGAATGATTGGTGCAATTATTTTAATATCTTTTGGCAAGAAAATTAACGGAGGAAATAACGAAATTCTAGGTAATTTACTGGTTTTTATAAATGCAGCATCCTATGCTTTGTATTTAATTTTAATAAAAAATCTAACTAAAAAATACCACGCAATTCATCTAGCAAAATGGCTATATACTTTTGGATTTTTATTGGTTTTACCCTTTTCATACGCACAAATTTTAGAAATAGAAATTACTACTTTGCCACAAATAATATGGTATAAAATTTTCTTTATCGTATTTTTTACAACCTTTGTTACCTATCTTTTTAATTTGATAGCAATTACCAAACTAAAACCAACAACAGTAAGCATTTTTATTTATCTACAACCTGTTTTCGCAACTATTTATGCACTTTTTACAAAAAGTGATTCCTTAAATATTACCAAAATCCTAGCAAGTTTGCTTATATTTGTAGGAGTATATTTAGTTACAAAACCTAATGCAAATA
>CAYOWM010000042.1:0-8787 GCA_964407635.1 uncultured Flavobacteriaceae bacterium | reverse complement strand
ATCTAAACAAACTTCAATAAAAAATAATTTTTCTTACCTCTTTGCAATAAAATAAATGTATCTGCGATTAAATCGGAAGGTGTTAAAACAGTTGCATCGTTTACTTTTTCTTTATTTACCGAAATAGAATTTTCTTTTAAAGCACGTCTTGCTTCGCCATTAGATTTTAAAAAACCTGATTTTTCATTCAAAGCATCAATAATAGTAATACCATTTTCTAAATCTGTTTTTGAAATTTCTGCTTGTGGTACACCTTCAAAAACATCTAAAAAGGTTTGCTCATCTAACTCTTTTAAATTTTCAGCTGTTGACTTTCCAAATAAAATAGCAGAAGCCTTTATTGCATTTTCAAATGCTTCCTCTCCGTGAACCATAATGGTAACTTCTTTACCTATTGTTTTTTGTAACAAACGTAAATGTGGATTTTCGGCATGTTCAATAATTAAACTATCAATAGTTTCTTTATCTAAAAAAGTAAAAATTTTGATGTATTTTTCGGCATCTGCATCACTAGAATTAAACCAATATTGGTAAAATTTATATGGTGAAGTACGCTTTGCATCCAACCAAACATTTCCTCCTTCGGTTTTACCAAATTTTGTACCATCGGCTTTGGTAATTAACGGACAAGTAAGTGCGTATGCTTTGCCTTGTGCTTTTCGACGAATTAATTCTGTACCAGTAGTAATATTTCCCCATTGGTCAGAACCACCAATTTGAAGTTTACAATTTTTTTCGTTATATAAATGTAAAAAATCATATCCTTGTACTAGTTGATAGGTAAATTCTGTAAAACTCATTCCAACGCTAGATTCCGAACTCAATCTTTTTTTAACTGAATCTTTTGCCATCATATAATTTACGGTAATATGCTTACCTATATCACGAGCAAATTCTAAAAAAGTAAGATTTTTCATCCAGTCGTAATTATTGACTAGTTCTGCATTGTTTTCGCTATTATTAAAATCTAAAAATCGTTCTAATTGTGCTTTTACACCATCAATATTTTTTTGTAAAGTTTGCTCGTCTAGTAGATTTCTTTCGGCAGATTTACCTGAAGGGTCACCAATCATACCTGTTGCTCCTCCGATTAAAGCAATTGGTTTATGACCGTGTTTTTGAAAGTGCATTAACAAAATAATTTGCACCAAACTACCAATATGCAACGAATCTGCTGTTGGGTCAAAACCAATATATGCCGAAGTCATTTCCTTTTCTAACAACTCCTCTGTTCCTGGCATAATATCGTGTAACATACCACGCCAACGCAATTCCTCTACAAAATGTTTCATTTTAATTCTAAATTTAAGACTGCAAATTTACATTATTTTTTTTCTTTTTGGCTTTAGTATTTTCGTATTTTAGCAAAATGGTTTTAATCACAGGAGCAACAGGATTAGTAGGTTCGCATTTATTATATTTATTGATAAGTAAAGGTGAATCTGTACGAGCAATTTATCGTAAAAAAAGCAATTTAGATGCCGTTAAAAATGTTTTTTCTTATTATACAAAAGAATATGAAGCTCTGTTTAATAAAATTGAATGGTTTGAAGCCGATATTACCGATGTTCCTTCGTTAAAAAATGCTTTTTCAAACATAAATTTTGTATATCACTGTGCTGCAATTGTTTCCTTTGACAAAAAAGATTATTTCACTATGCGAAAAACAAATATCGAAGGAACTGCAAACATGGTAAATTTGTCTATTGCAAATAAAACAACCAAATTTTGCTATGTTAGTTCTATTGCAACCATTGAAAAAAGCACAAAAAAAGACGAATTAATTACCGAAACTAACGAATGGAATACCGAAACCAACAATTACGGTTATGCCATTACTAAATATGGTGCAGAAATGGAAGTTTGGCGTGCCTCACAAGAAGGATTAGATGTTGTAATGGTAAATCCTGGTGTTATTTTAGGTGCTGGATTTTGGCATAGCGGTCCAGGAGAATTGTTTACCAAAGCATACAATAATTTTAAATTTTATACCGAAGGCGTAACAGGATTTGTTTCTGTAAAGGATGTTGCAAAGGCAATGCTTTTATTAATGAAAAGTGAAATAAAAAACGAACGATTTATTTTAGTATCGGCAAATATTTCATTTAAAGAAGTATTTTTTAAAATGGCAGATGCTTTTGGCTCAAAACCTCCTACAATCAAAGTAGGAAAAACACTAAGCAATATTGCTTGGCGTTTGGAATGGTGTAAAAGTTTGCTTACAGGTAAATCACCTATGATTACGAAACATTCGGCAAGTGCATCATTGAGTACCTATCGATATGCTGCCAAAAAAATAAAAAAGGTATTAAATTTTGAATTTGAAAATATTGAAATTACCATTAAAGATGTAGCAACCGATTTTTTAAAAGATGTGAATAATGGCAAAAAAAGGTAAAATAAAAAACGGAAATAACAAAGCTAAACACAGTAAGCTATTAGGACAAAAGAAAAATAGAATTAAACTGAAAAAAGAACAAAACAAACAGCAATTAAAAGAATTACGAAAAAAAATTAACGATTTAAACTAAAATGCACACAAATAACATCCATACTTCGTATAATTTTGATTTGCTTTGTAAAGAAAACACAGCATTATCTGAGTTTGTTTTTGTAAATAAACACCAAATTAAAACAATTGATTTTTCAAATCCGAAGGCAGTAAAAACCCTTAATACTGCTTTGTTAAATTCGCATTATCAAATAAAAAAATGGGAATTTCCAGATAGCAATTTGTGTCCTCCAATTCCGAGTCGTGTGGATTATATACATTATTTAAAAGATGTAATCGGAAATACACCAAATGCCAAAATATTAGATATTGGTACAGGAGCAACCTGTATTTATCCACTTTTAGGAACTTCGGTTTACAATTGGCAATTTGTAGGTTGCGACATAGATAATAGGTCTTTAAAAATAGCTAAAGCAATTATTACTGAAAATAATTTAGAACCTAAAATAGAATTACGTTTACAAGAAAATTCGGATGCCATTTTAAAAGGAATAATAAAGCCAAATGAAAAATTTACAGCAAGTATTTGCAACCCTCCTTTTTATAAATCCAAAGCCGAAGCTCAAGGTGCAAATAGCCGAAAATTAAAAGGTTTAAATCAAAACACCGATAGCAAAGTTAGAAATTTCAGCGGAAATCAAAACGAATTGTGGTATCGTGGTGGCGAAAAAGCCTTTTTACATACGTATTTATATGAAAGTACTTTTTTTAAAGATCAAATTACATGGTTTACAAGTCTTGTTTCCAAAAAGGAAAACGTAAAATCTATGCTAGAATCTTTTAAAAAATTAGGCGTTTGTAAGCATAAAGTCATTCCGATGGAACACGGTAATAAAATCACACGAATTATAGCATGGAGTTTTAATTAGTCTTTATCTCTTTCGATAAGTGCTTTTAAAAACCCACGATGTTTTAATATATTAATAACTCGCCAACCATTATTTGCATAACTATTTAACAAATTTTCAAAATCTTTATCTTTTCTAATGGTAGTTCCTGCTTGTTTAATTAATTTATATTCTTTCATGTTCCACTACTTTTTAATTATTTTTTTTACTAGTATTTCTTTAGTATCGGTATATATTTTAAAAAAATAGATTCCATTTTCAAAACTACGCAAATCTATTTTATTTTTAGAATAAATAGTTGTTACTTTTTTACCTAAAAGATTTAAAATTTCTACTTTTTTGATAGTATATGTATGGCTCTCTAAAAGGACAAAACCCTTAGTTGGATTTGGATGTACAGAAATATCAGATGCAATTTCATCAGCAACAGAAACAGTAGCATCTTCTATTTTATAAATAACACCATCGTAAAGACCTGCAACATATAATTCACCATTTATATCCTCGCCAAAAGTAGAAATGGATGTATTAAAACTACCAAAAAATGTTTTTTGGTTACTTACAGGGTTGTAGGTTGCAATTTCGCCACTACAATAATCGGCAAACAAATACAAGCCATTTAGATTAGGAAAATTAGTTCCTCTATAAACATAACCACCTGTAATAGCACATTTATACGGATTTCCACCTTGATTATACTGTGTTACAGGAAATGTATAATTAGATGCATTACTACAATTAGTAGTGTTATAAGTTGCATTTCCTTCATAACAACGCCAACCAAAATTTAAACCACTAGTTCCGTTTGGAATATGATCAATTTCCTCAATAGCATTTTGTCCAACATCACCAATCCACATATCACCATTTTGCTTATCAAACGAAAAACGCCAAGGATTTCGCAATCCGACAAACCAAATTTCGTCTAAAGTATTTGCATCGTTAACAAACGGATTATCGTTAGGTATTCCGTAAGGAGAAGCACTATCTACATCAATTCGTAACATTTTTCCTAACATAGAATTTCCGTTTTGAGCATTGTTATTTGGATCGCCTCCCGAACCACCATCACCAGTTCCGATATACAAATACCCATCTGGTCCAAAAGCAATATTTCCGCCATTGTGATTAGTGTATGGTTGCGAAATTGTCATTAAAATTTGAGCAGAATTAACATCTGCAATATTTGCATTACTACTAACTTGATATCTTGCTACGACAGTATCTCCTGCATTATTTGTATAATCTACATAAAAATAACCATTAGTAGCATAATTTGGATGAAATGCCAAACCCAACAAACCTTGTTCATTTCCGTTAGAACCTACAAGGTTATCTATATTTAAAAAAGGAGTGCTTAAGGTAGTACCAGAATCCGTTAAAATTTTAATAATACCATCTTGCTCTACAACAAATAATCTAGAATCGCCTGCATGTTTAATACAAACAGGTTTTGTAAATCCTGTACCAAAAGAAGTAAGTACAATTTCTTGACTAAAACAAGATAATGAAAAACTAAAAAGCAAAAGTGTGGTTATTTTTTTTATCATAATAGTTTAGTTTTTAAAATATATTGGTAAACATACTAATTTTATTTTTAAATTCGCAAAAAATATAAGATATGTCCATTAAAAATTTCTTTGCCTTTACAGTTATTATCGGTTTACAATTTTCGTTATTTGCCACGGATATTTGGGGTCCGACAGGTCATCGTACCATTGGTAAAATAGCTTCCGAACATATTACAAGAAAAACGAGAAAAAAAATAGAAAAATTATTAAACGGTCAAAGTTTAGCGTTTATTTCTACCTATGCAGATGAAATAAAATCCGATAAAAATTTCAGAAAATATTCACCTTGGCATTATGTAAATTTTCCATTTGATAGCGATTATGAACATTCGCATAAAAATCCGAAAGGCGATTTAATTACTGGTATCAACACTTGTATTAAAATACTAAAAGATAAAACGAGTAGTAAAACAGATAAAGTATTCCATTTAAAAATGCTAGTGCATTTAATTGGCGATTTACACCAACCACTACACGTTGGTAGAGCTGCGGATAAAGGCGGAAATACCATTCAAGTACAATGGTTTGGCAAAGGCACAAACTTACATCACGTTTGGGATATAGATATGATTACAGAATGGAAAATGAGTTATACGGAACTCGCAAAAACCAGAAATAAACTTACTAAAGTACAAATTAAAAATTACCAAAAAGGAAAACTAATCGATTGGGTTTTAGAATCACAAGCTTTAGCTAAAAAAGTATATGCATCGGTAAAACCTGGTTACAAATTAAAATACAGATACTCGTATTTGTATTTACAAACTGTTCGTACACAATTACAAAAAGGTGGTTTGCGTTTAGCAAAAGTTTTAAACGATATTTTTAAATAGATTTTGTAAGTTTGCAATCTAAATGGCTCTGTGGCGCAACTGAATAGCGCACTGGATTTCGGCTCCAGCGGTTGTAGGTTTGAATCCTACCAGAGTCACTTTTTTTCTTTTTTATGATAAAAAAAACAAGTCTGTTTATTGGTATGTTGTTTTTACTTTCTTTTATAGATTCTAAAAGAAAATTACCGCCAACTTTTGTGTATGTGCAAGATATTATTCCTACAATAAAATTGGATATTCGCTATGCAAAAACAACTAATTTTACAGGAAAAAAAGTAACTGGTTATTTAGCAGAAAAATGTATTCTTACTAAACAAACAGCACTACAATTAGAAAAAATTGAAGCAGAATTGGCTCAAAACGGTTTCTGTTTACAAATTTACGATGGCTATCGTCCGCAAAAAGCAGTTGGGAATTTTGTAAAATGGGCAAGAGATATTTCCGACACTTTAATGAAATCGCAATATTATCCAAAAGTAAAAAAACGAAATTTATTTAAGGAAGGTTATATTGCATCAAAATCTAGACACAGTAGCGGAAGCACCGTAGATTTAACTATTTTTTCCGATGCAAAAAATTCGGTTTTAGATATGGGAAGTTCCTACGATTATTTTGGAAAAGAATCTTGGGTAAATTACCAAAATCTTAGCAAAAAACAAAAAGCTAATCGTATTTTTTTACAACGAATTATGCAAAAATATGGCTTTCGATCGTATCCGAAAGAATGGTGGCATTTCACATTAAAAGGCGAACCATATCGAAACCACTATTTTAATTTTGATGTATATTAAATTTTAATTTGTCTATCAATTTGCTGGTCTAAAGAAATAAAAGTTTCGGTTCGTGCAACACCACTTATTTTTTGAATTTTAAAATTTAATACTTGCATTAAATGCTCGTTATCTCTACATAATATTTTAATAAAAATTCCGTAATTACCTGTTGTGTAATGGCTTTCGGTAACCTCATCAATTTCTTTTAATCGTTTAATAGCCTCTTTGTATTTGGTAGAACTTTCTAAAAAAATCCCAACAAAAGCTAAAGTTTTATAACCTAGCACTTTAGGATTTAAAATAAATTTTGAACCAGCAAGTAAACCACTTTTTTCTAGCTTACGCAAACGTTGATGGATTGCTGCTCCTGATATACCAACATCTCGTGCTATTTTTAAAATTGGTGTACGAGCATCTGTAATTAGATGGTTAAGTATAATCTTATCAATTCCGTCAATTTGAAACTCTTTTTCTTTCATTTAATTATAGTTTAAAACAAAATTACGTATTTTTTATGATATTATTCTAAAAATCATAAAAAGTAGTAGTACTTAGATTTTACAATAATTCCAAAATGGAATAGATTTCGATACATAAGCAACTCAAAAAATGATTAATCAAAAAAAGTACTAGGTTAATCCAATAAAACCTTAGGATAACCAAATCTCCATTTTTTAGCATTCAAAAAAAAATCACTTTTGAGGGTAACAAAATATGCAATCATTTTATATATACTTGAATTTTAAAAACACAAACAATGAAAAAAATTACACTAACATTACTTTTACTTACAATTTCTTTTTTAAGTAATGCACAAATTTCTATTCCAGATGCAAATTTTGAAAACGCCTTAGTAACTTTCGGTATGGATACCGATGGTGTGGTAAACGGACAAATTTCTACAGCAGATGCCTTAGCAATTACAAATTTAAGCTTAGATTATCAAGGCGTAACGGATCTTACTGGAATTAATAGTTTTACCAATTTAACGTATTTTTCTTGCTCGTATTCAAACGTACCAAATTACACGTTTACCATACAAGGTTTAGAAACCTTATCTATTATCGACACAAACACTACTAATATTGATTTATCTAATTTGCCAAATTTAAAAACTTTATATATTGACAACAATGCAAATATGGCAAGTTTAGATGTTTCTACAAACAATTTATTAGAAGTTTTAAATGCTCGTAATTGTAATTTATCTAACGTTATGTATAATGCAAATTATCCTTACACGCAAATTAGATTAAGCAACAATAACTTTTCAGGAAATATTGACTTCACCAATTTTACAAATGCCGAAATTATTGATTTTGGGCATAACATAATTACTAGTATTGACGTAACAGGCTTAACTAATTTAACTTTTTTGGCAGTAGATAATTGCCATTTAACCGATTTAGATGTTACCACTTGTACTAATTTAACAAATCTTACAGCTTTGTTTAACGACTTAACTTGTTTAGATTTATCGCAAAATACAATGCTAACAAGTATAGAGGTAAATAGCAACGATCCAAATTTGATAATTGTAGTTGCAAATGTTCCTGATGCAAATGCAGGAAACGGAATTTACCAAAATTGGTATAAAGATGCTGGTGCTACTTACAGTACAACTTGTGGCACAAACGCTGTAACGGATTTCAATTTCGCAGAGAACTTTACAATATATCCAAATCCTGTAAAAGATGTTTTATATATAAATACCGAGATTACTTCCAATTTCACACTTTTTGATATCACAGGAAAATCTATTTTAAAAGGAACAATACAAAATGGTACTAATACAATTCCTGTTTCTAAACTATATTCAGGTATTTACTTTTTAAAAATAGCAACCGAAAAAAATAATTTTACTAAAAAAATAGTACTTAACTAAAACACCGAAAAAATATACCAACAAACGAAAACACCAAAAAAATATGTGTTTTCGTTTGTTTACTTTAATAAAAGACTATGGTTAATCAAAAAAACAGATAGGTTAATCAAATACCTCTTTTTCACAAACACGAACACATATAACTTTGTAACACCCTTAAATTCTAATTATTAATAAATTTTTAAACTATGAAAACTTACACTTCATTTATTATTCTACTATTTTTTAGTTTCTTTGGCTATACACAGCAAACTTATGTTCCAGACGATAATTTTGAAGCCTATTTAGAAACACATGATGCTAATGGTATGGTTGTTCCTTTAGGAGATGTTACCAGTATGGGTAATGGTATTGCTAACGATGAT
>CAYOWM010000041.1:0-8867 GCA_964407635.1 uncultured Flavobacteriaceae bacterium | reverse complement strand
AACTTGAATTTACACGCATTCCCCAAGAGCCATTAGTGTAAATATCACCTGTTAAAGCTAAATCTACATAATCGTTAATTGCAAAGTAAAACCCTCCGTTTTGCAAAAAATAACCACGATTATTATCTCCCCAAGTTGGCAATAAAAGCCCTGAAGTTCTACCTTTAGAAAGTGGTACATAAAAAAATGGAAATATAATTGGCGTTGGCACATCGGCAAGGTACAATTGGCTTTTTCCTCCAACTACTTTCTTATTTGGCACTACTTTAATATTATTAATTGCAATAAAATAATCTCGTTTTTTCTTTTGCGATGTAGTAACTTCTGCACGATTCATATAAATAGTAGAATCGTTTTCTCGTTTAGTCATAATCGAACGAATTAACATACCATCTTGCTCTGTATCTACATTATAAATAACCGCTTTTTTAGTTTTGAAATTATAAATTAACGAATCCTGTTCCGATTCTTGTGTTCCTTGTTTAAAAGTTGGACGTTGAATGTACGTTCCTGTTGAATCTATAATTCCTTTTGCATAAGCCAAATTACGCTTATAATCGATAATAATGATACCAGATTTTAATTCAATATCTTTATAATACAACTCTGCTTCGTTATATAAAGTTGCTATTCGGTTAATAAAATCGTTGTGTTTGTAGTCTTTTGCAGCATCTTTAATTACAGCTTCTAAACGCTCTTTTGGTAAAGAAACTGTATCGGTTTTTACGCTATCTTTCTTAACCAAAAGAGCTTCTTTTATTTTAAGATTTTCCTTTTTAATTATTTGCGGTTTTAAAGTTTTCTTTACAGGAATATCTTGTCCGTAACTAAATATAATTCCTATAAAAGAAAATAAAAAAAAGAAAAGTATGTTATTATATCTTGTATGCAACGCTTTAAATTGTATTTTTGTACTCAAAACCACCAAAATGGTTTGGTTTTTGAATAGCATTTAACGAAGCCAAAAATAACTAAAAATAATTGATGACATCCCAACAAAATACTAAAATTTCAATAAAGTTTACAAAACGGATACTTATACTATTTATTTGTATTAATTTAGTATCCTATTCCCAAAATTCAAAATTTTCGGTAGTTTTAGATGCTGGTCATGGTGGAAAAGATGTCGGAACAGTAGGAAACAAACGATACAAAACCTACGAAAGTCATATTGCTTTAAACGTTGTTTTAGAAATAGGCAACCTTTTAAAGAAAAATAAGGATATAAAAACCATTTACACACGAAAAACAAAAGTTTTTATTCCGTTACATAAACGAGGCGATATTGCCAACAAAGCAGATGCCGATTTATTTATTTCGGTACATTGTAATTCAGCATCGACAAATGCTTACGGAACAACAACCTACGTTTTAGGTATGGGAAAAACAGCCAAAAATTTTGAACTCTCCAAACGAGAAAACGATGTGATTTTATTAGAGGATGACTACGAAAAACACTACGACTACGACCCTAATTCTCGTGAATTCATTATCGGATTAAAATTAATGCAAGAAGATTATCAAGATAAGAGTATTGAATTTGCTCAAATTGTACAAAATAAATTTGTAACCGTTGCAAAACGAAAAAATCGTGGTGTAAACCAAGGTAATCTTGCTGTATTATACGATTCGTATATGCCAAGTGTTTTGATAGAAATAGGATTTTTAACCAATAAAAAAGAAGAAGATTTTTTACACACCAAAGCAGGACAAAAATTAATTGCGAAAGCTATTTATAAAGCCATTATAACCTATAAAAACAGATTAGAAAATAATAGTATAGATACAGAAACCGATATTGTTGAAACCAAAATTAAAGATGTTACAGGTTCTAGCACATACAAAATACAAATTGCAACCAGTCGAAACAAAATAGAACCTAAATCGTATAATTTTAAAGGTTTACAAAATGTAGAGCGTAAAAAAGTTGGATCAATTTACAAATATTATTACGGAAATACAAACAGCTTAACAGAAGCTAAAGAACTCCGAAAAAGCGTTATCAAACTATTTAAAGATGCTTTTATTAAAAAATTTACCGAAAAAGTTATCATTACACAAATTGAAGAGGCAATTGATAAACCAAAAACGACAAAACCAAGTTCTAAAATCTTTAAAGGTATTGATTTTAAAGTACAGGTTACTTCTAGCTTAAAAAAAATAGCAACCAAATCGTATAATTTTAGAGGTCTTAAAAATATGGAAGCTGTAAAAGTTGGTAAACATTATAAATACTATTATGGTAAGACTTCAGATTTTAATTTAATTAAAAAAATGCGAAAAGAAGCTGTTGCTAAAGGCTATTCTGACGCATTTATCGTCGCAATAAAAAATAACAAAAAAGTATCGGTTAGCAAAGTTTTAAAAGGCTTGATTAAGTAATTAATTTAATTATTTTTCTGGCTCGTGTTTGATAACCAATACTCTCTTTTGGTATGTTTTGAATTAAAATTTCTTTTAATTCACTATGAATCCAAGATTCTTTCAAACCCAAATAATATAATGTTTGCATACTATAAACTTTAACTGCTATTTTATGTTTTGAAATCATCCAGTCTAAAGTTGTTTCGATAATTCGTTTTGTGTTTTCAGTACCTATTTTGTTTAAAGTCTTGTTTTTATAATGCTCAGTTACAAGTATTTCTAAAACCTTTGCAATCGGACGAACAGCACTTCCATAATGTACTTTAGAAATATTTTTAGTAAAGTAAACCAAATGTTTAGATAACCATATCCTTTTTTCCTTACAAACAAATTCTAATATCCAAGCAGCTTTTATAGAAGTTTTGTTGTTTATATCAAAAACTATTTCCAGTAATGGCATAAAATTTTTATTGCTTTCTAAAACTAAATTTGCAACACGAAGTCTGTTTACTCGAGCAGCATTTATCACGGATAATTCAGCAAGTAATTCGGTTTTAGTCATACAATTTAGCCGTTAATAGCAACTACTTTTTCCACTTTATTTGGCAAAATATTTTTTAAAGTTGCTTCTATTCCGTTTTTAAGCGTAATTGTAGAAGATGGACAACCGCTACAAGCACCTTGTAAAACTACTTCTACACATTTAGAATCTTTATCATAAGACTGAAACATAATGTTTCCACCATCTGCAGTTACAGCAGGTTTTATATATTCGTTTAAAACGGAAATAATTTCTTTAGAAACAGCATCAACTACTTTATTTTCGGTATTTGTTTTTTCAAAAACGACCACCTCTTTTGGCTTATAATTTTTAGTTACTAAAGGCTTTTCATCTTGTAAATATTGACGAATATACGAACGCATTTCGTTAAGTATTTCAAACCATTCTATAGCATCGCTTTTTGCAATAGATATATAATTTTCCGAAATAAAAATTTCTTTAATTTCATAACGATTAAACAATTCTTTTGCAATCGGAACTTCCGTAGCTTCATCAATATTAAGTACTTCAATCATTTGCTTGGATAAAAACTTATTGCAAACAAATTTAGTAACATTCGGGTTTGGTGTGCTTTCGGCATATATTTGAATAGCTACTTTTTGTTCTTTAATTTCTTCCGTAAAAACCGAGCCATAAGCTTGTATGTATTTTTCAATCATAGCTTTAAGTTCCTCTTGCACATCTTGCCATTCTACTATTTTATACCGTTCAATAGCAATAAAATTTGCCGAAATAAATACTTTTTTAACAAATGGTAAATAAAATAATTGTTGTACTAACATCGAATTTTTAGCATCCTCTACATTATTATATTCAAAACTATCTTTTGTAAGCATCGAATCGCTAACAAATTGTATAATAGAATCGTTTTCGGTACGTTTAATATGTATCATAATATTATTTTTTGCAAAAATAGGAAATACTTCTAGTTTATTCTTATATATTTGGAGTTTAATTGTCCTTTAATACATTATGCTTAAACATTTTTACCTCATATTACTATTTATAACTATAACAAGTACTACCTTTGCACAAGGTACAGTTTGCGACGCTGCTGATCCGTTTTGTAGCGATGCTGCGTTTTCCTTTCCTAACAATTTTTCTGGTGATGTTGCCGAAGTTGGTCCCGATTATGGATGTCTAAGTACTGTTCCGAATCCTGCTTGGTACTTTTTATATATTAATAACAATGGCACATTAAATTTTAGCATTAGTCAAGTAGATTTAGCAGGAAATCCAATTGATGTAGATTTTATTGCTTACGGTCCTTTTACTGATCTTAATAATACTTGTGCCACACAACTAATTGCTGCAAATATAATTGCTTGTGGCTATTCTCGTAATGCTACCGAAAATTTCACTATCCCAAACGCCAATATTGGCGAGTATTATCTTGTATTGATAACAAATTTTAGTGGAGAAGAAGGCAATATCACTTTTCAACAAACCAATGCAGGTCAAACTGGATCTGGTTCAACAGACTGCTCCATAATTTGTACTGTAGAATTAGTACCAGATGAAACCATTTGTATCAATACGGATTTTACTATTACTACAACACTTGGTAATACAGCTATGGAAGCCTCTGCAACTTATAAATGGTATAAAGATGGTGTGCTAATTCCAAATGAAACAAATAGTACATTAACGGTTTCGTCTGCAACAGAACAAACAAATAACTATTCCGTTGAAATAAATGCAGATAATTGCCAAAGCAATGCTACCAACCAAGTTTCTATTACTTTTTTAAACCCTTTTACAGGTTTGGAACTAACAAATATTAACGAATTAAACGCTTGTGATGTTGCTACAACAGGAATTGCAACGTATAATTTAAAAGATAATGAACTTCAAATTTTAAACGGAAATTTAGCAAGTGATTTTAAATTTACCTATTACAGAGATGCTAATTTTATTTTGCCAATAGATAATCCAGAATCTTACGAAAACAACCTTTTAGGCGAAACAATTTACATAAAAATTGAATCTACTAATGTAAGTACTTGCTACGAAACAACTTCCTTTCAAATAAATAAAATTATTTCACCACGTTTTGATGTTATAGAAAGCCAAACTATTTGCACCAACATTTCAACAGATACCGTTACTTTTACCGCTGAAAACCCATTATTAAATACCTATGATTATTCTTGGAAAGACGAAAACGACGTAGAAGTAAGTACGAGCGACAGTTTTACGTCAAACACACCTGGAATTTATACTGTAACCGCAACAGATAATAGCACTCCTTTTGCATGTACAACTACAAAAACATTTGAAATTATAGGTATAAACGCAGCAGTAATAACCGATACCATTATTAATGAATACTATGTAAACGATGTATTTTCATTAGAAATACTAATTACAGGATTAGGTGAATATGAGTTTGCTCTAAACGATCCAAACGGTACATATCAAGATGAAAATAAATTCACAAATTTATTACCTGGAATTTATACAATATATGTGCGTGAAAAAAACGGCTGTGGTATAACCGAAAAAGAAATAGCAATATTTGGATTTCCAAAATTTTTCACTCCAAATGATGACGGCATTAACGATATATGGACAATAAATGACATCCGTTTTTTACCAAATGCAAAAATTACTATCTACAATCGTTTTGGTATGGTGCTTTATATATTTCAACCTGCCAACAATCAAGGTTGGAATGGTACTTTTAACAATAAATTACTTCCTCCAACAGATTATTGGTTTACTGCAGAAATGACCAATCGTTTTGGAAAACCAATACTTAGAAAAGGACATTTCTCTTTAATTAAGTAATATTATTTTACTAAAACCGTTATAGAAGTATAAAAATTTATATATTTGACAAATTTTGAATAAAAACTATTGACACTTTTTAATTTTGAATAAAATTTTACAATGAAAATAACCAAAATAACACTCTTACTATTTACTTTTTTCTTTATCAGTAATGTAAACTCACAAGAAACCCTTCCTGTTTATTCGGATTATTTATCGGACAACGTATATTTACTACATCCTGCAGCTGCAGGAGTTGGTAACTGTGCAAAATTACGTTTAACACACCGTAAACAATGGGTTGGTAGCGACGAAGCACCACAATTACAAACCATAAGTTACCATTCACGTATGAGTGCAGAATCTAATGTTGGTTTAGGAGGAATTATATTTAAAGACCAAAATGGCTTCCATTCGCAAATTGGTGCTGCCGCAACTTTTGCCTATCATATAAATATGGGAGGACAAGAATTTAACCAATTATCTTTTGCAATATCTGGAATGTTCTCAGAAAATAAAATTGATGAAACTAATTTTATCTTACCAGGAGAATTAAACGATCCTGTAATTACAAATTTAGTTAGAGCCGAAAATTATTATAATGCCGATTTCGGAATGGCATACCACTACAAAACAGGATTTGCGTATTTAAGTGTTAAAAATTTACTACTTAGTGCTAGAAATTTACAATCAAGCACTTACGAATCGTTAAATTTAAGACGATATATTACAACTATTGGTTATTTCTTTGATAATGAAAATCCAAATAAATTAAAATTTGAACCATCTATCACCGCTCAATTAATTGAATACAACCAAAGCATATTTGTAGATTTTAACCTTAAAGCATACCGAAAATTAGCAAATGACAACACACTTTGGGCTGCTGTTTCGTACAGACGAGGATTTGATGGCAACAAAATTGAGGAATTATCGCAATTCACTCCAATTATTGGTATAAACCTAAACAAAGTAATGATTTCATACACATACACACATCAATTAGGTAAATATGTTTATGCAAACGGTGGTTACCACCAATTTACTTTAGGACTGGATGTTTTCTGTAAAACACCAAGACTTGCTGCTTGTCCTAATGTAAATTCAAATTTTAGATAAATTCAAAATAATATAAAAATAAAGCCTTGCGTAGTAACGTAAGGCTTTGTTATTTTATAAAAACTCTATTTCTTTAATTTCAAATTCCTTAACGGAATCATTTTTTATGGCAACCAACAATTTACCTTGATTTGAAATTCCTTTAATTTTACCTTTAAAAATTTTCTCGTTTGATTTAAAAGAACTCATTGTATTTAATAAATACAATTCTTTTAAATACCTATCTCTTAAAATTGAAAAATTATTATTTTCTAACATTAGAATTTGCTTTTTTAATACTTTTAAAAATTCGGAAAGTAAAACATCCAAATTATACGTTTTATTAGTTTGTAATTTTAAAGAAGTAACTTTTAACAAATACGCAGGAAAAACTAGTTGATTTACATTAATTCCAAAACCAAATACACTTTGCACAATTTTATTTTTTTGAATACGGTTTTCCACCAAAATACCTGCTATTTTTTCATTAGATGCCATTATGTCATTTGCCCATTTTATTTTAATATCAGATAAAATTGTATTCAATACCGAAAAAACAGCTAATGACGCTACCATATTTAAAGCAAAAGCATCTGAAACATGTAAATCTTTATGTTTAACTAACACGCTAAACAACAGATTTTTACCATCTTTTGAATGCCATTTATTATGTCTTTGACCTCTACCTTTAGTTTGGAAATTTGCTTGTACAACAGTAAAATTTTCAAGCGATTGGTTTAATGCCAATTCTTTTAAAAAATCATTTGTAGAATTAACGGCATCAAGTTTGATTATTTTCATAAAGATGTTAGTAGTATAAGCGATAAAATTAATACATTTGCATTTAATACCAAAATTTTTGAATGACTGAAAATAAAATAAGTACCGACCAATTAATAACCGAAATAATTAACGGAATTGAAACGGTAAAAGGCGAAAATATCACCATATTAGATTTAAGAGAAATTGAAAATACGGTTTGTGATTATTTTATAATTTGCGACGGAAATTCTAACACACAAGTAAATGCTATTTCTGGCTCTATTCAAAAAATTGTTGGTAAAAACGCACAAGAAAAACCATGGCATGTCGAAGGTGAAATGACGGCAGAATGGATTTTAATGGATTATGTAAATGTTGTTGTACATATATTTCAAAAATCAACAAGAGAATTTTACGACATCGAAGGACTTTGGGGTGATGCAAAAATCACAAATATAAAAAGCACGTATTAATAAATAACGTATGAATAAAGATAAAAACAAACCTAACAATAAAAAAAACGAATTAAAAGAAATTAAATTCAAATTTAATATTTCTTGGTTATACATTGCTGCATTTTCGGCTATATTCATTTATCTTGTAATGAATAATGGAGAGGATAAAGAAAAAGTTACCTATTCTCAATTTAAAGAAATTTTACCTAAAAACGATATTAAAAAAATCGTAACAATAAAAAATTTAGGAACTGCCCAAGTTTTCTTAAAAAAAGAAGCCAAAGAAAAAGAAGAATATAAAAAGTATTTTAAAAAACAAAGCTTTCTTAAAAACGGGAAACAACCAAATTTTATCATTACGTATGGTGAATTTCAAAATTTTGAAAATTATGTAGATAATAGCATCCAAAAATATAATTTAGATTTAGTTTTTGATAACGACGTTTACGACACTTCTACTGGAGAAATGTTAATGAATTTTTTACCTTTTATCATTTTAATTGCAGTTTGGCTATTTTTTATGCGAAAAATGTCTGGAGGAGCTGCTGGAGGCAGTGGTCCTGGACAAATTTTCAATATTGGTAAATCAAGAGCAAAATTATTCGATCAAAAAAACCAAAAAGTAAAAATTACTTTTAAAGATGTTGCAGGATTAGAAGGAGCAAAAGAAGAAGTACAAGAAATTGTAGATTTCTTAAAAAAACCAGATAAATACACCAAACTTGGTGGTAAAATACCAAAAGGAGCTTTGTTAGTTGGTCCTCCAGGAACAGGTAAAACCTTACTTGCAAAAGCAGTTGCTGGTGAAGCAAAAGTACCTTTCTTTTCATTATCTGGTTCAGATTTTGTTGAAA
>CAYOWM010000040.1:0-8892 GCA_964407635.1 uncultured Flavobacteriaceae bacterium | reverse complement strand
TTGAACATTTATTTTGGTTTTTAGGTCACCCCGAAGTATATATTATTTTATTACCAGCTTTAGGAATAACTTCCGAAGTAATATCGTCAAATTCTAGAAAACCTATTTTTGGTTATCGAGCAATGATTGGTTCTATTATGGCAATTGCCTTTTTATCTACAATCGTTTGGGGACACCATATGTTTGTTACAGGAATGAATCCGTTTTTAGGTTCGGTATTTACTTTTACAACCTTATTAATTGCAATTCCTTCCGCAGTAAAAGCATTTAACTATATTACCACACTTTGGAAAGGAAATTTACAACTAAACCCTGGAATGTTATTTTCTATTGGTATGGTTTCCGTATTTATTTCAGGAGGATTAACAGGATTAATTTTAGGAGATTCTGCCTTAGATATTAATGTACACGATACCATGTTTGTAGTAGCACATTTCCACCTAGTAATGGGAGTTTCTGCACTTTTAGGAATGTTTGCAGGAGTATATCATTGGTTTCCTAAAATGTATGGTAGAATGATGAATAAAACATTAGGATACATTCATTTTTATATAACAATTATAGCTGCTTATGGTGTGTTTTTTCCAATGCACTTTACCGGTTTAGCAGGATTACCAAGACGTTATTTTAGTAATGCAGCATTTCCAATTTTTGATGATTTAATGCCAATTAATCAAGTAATTACAATTTTTGCAATTATTGGTGGATTTGCACAATTAATATTTTTAGCAAATTTCTTTATAAGTATTTTTAAAGGTAAAAATACGCCACAAAATCCTTGGCGTGCAAACACCTTAGAATGGACAACACCAATTGAGCGTTTTCACGGAAACTGGCATGGTGCAATACCAACTGTTTATCGTTGGCCTTACGATTATAGTAAAACTGATGAAAATGGCGATCTTTGGGAAGGAAAAGATTTTACACCACAAAATATTCCGATTAGAGAAGGCGAAGAAGAATTTTAACAAATACATATAAAAATCAAAACACCATTTTTAATTAAATGGTGTTTTTTTGTGTTGTAATATTTCTAACAAGAAAATTGATAAATATATTCCTTTTAGGAATAGTTTTTGTTATTTTAGCTTTTAAATAAAATAAATAATATGAAAACGATAAAACGTTACGCAATTATAACAGTATTATTAGTAGTAATATCCATAACAGTTTCTTTTAAATCCGATTTTTTTGAAGTAGCAAAGCAAATTGAAATATACACATCGGCTTTTAAAGAATTGAATATGTATTATATAGATGAAATTAATCCAGCTCAACTGACTTCCGATTCGTTAAATAAAATGTTAAAAGGATTAGACCCTTATACAAATTATTACGACGAACAAGCAGTAGAAGATGCAAAAATAAGATCTAGAGGTTCGTATGGTGGAATTGGAGCAAGTTCCTCTTTTAAAGATAAAAAATTAATAATTAGAGAAGTATATCAAGACACACCAGCATCCGAATCGGGATTACAAGCAGGTGATGAAATTATCAAAATAGATGATGTTATTGTAAAAGATTTTGAAGGAAAAGCAATTCATTCCTTAATGAAAGGATTACCAGACACTAAAGTAAGCTTAACCATTAAACGAAATGATAAAATTTTAGTTAAAGAAATAACACGAGCAACTATTGAAATTGATCCTGTACCATTTCATAAAATGATTGATAGTGAAGTTGGTTATATGGCATTCATTAAATTTAATAAAAAAGCATCCAAACGAGTAAAAGAGGCATACGATGATTTAAAAGATCAAGGAATGAAAAAACTAATCATCGATGTTCGTGGAAATCCAGGAGGCTTGTTAAACGAAGTAGTTAAAATTGTAAATTACTTTGTAGAAAAAGACCAAATAGTAGTTACCACAAAAGCAAAAGTAAAGAAATGGAGTGGTACGTATAAAACAAGTAATGAACCAATAGATTTGGAAATTCCTTTAGTAATTTTAATAAACGGTAGATCCGCATCGGCAAGTGAAATATTATCAGGAGCATTACAAGATTTAGATAGAGCAGTGGTTATTGGCGAGCGTTCTTACGGAAAAGGTCTAGTGCAAAGAACACGAAGATTACCTTACGGAACGCAAATGAAGCTAACCATTGCTAAATATTACACGCCAAGCGGAAGGTGTATTCAAGAGTTGGATTACACTAATCGTGATAAAAAAACAGGAATTGTACCAAAGTTTGACCCAAAAAATCGCAATTTATTTAAAACAAAAAATGGTAGAAAAGTTTACGACGGAGGAGGAGTAGAACCAGATATTAAAATTGAAAAAGCCGAAAAAAGCCTCGCTACAAAAGCCTTATTTTTATCGGATGCCATATTCAAATTTTCAGTAAATTATATTAAGAAACATCCAAATATGGCTAAAGCGGAAGCATTTTTGCTTTCCGATACCGATTATTCGGATTTTATAGACTTTATTACAACCAATAAAACCTCATTTAAAACAAAAACCGAAAAAGAATTTGAGAAAGCTTTTAAAAAAGCAGAGGATGAAAAATTAGCGGTTTCTTTAACCGAATCGTATGCTAAATTAAAAAACGATTTAACTACTAAAAAAATTGCAGATTTAGAAATTAATAAGACAGAAATATTAGATAGAATTTCTGATGAAATTTTAAAACAAAAATATTATAAAAAAGGTATGTATGTGCATAAATTCACACACGATAAAGTTATTAAAAAAGCAACTGCTTTATTAAAAAATATTAAAAAGTACAATAAAATATTAAAATAAACGTTGTAATATTATTAGAACTCACTAACCAAACAACGAGCGAATTTAACTTTTTGGTTAAAGCGAAAAAGTTTAAAAGAGTTCAATAATAATGAGTACTTTTGCAAACTATTCTGTCAAAAAAACGACCGAAATAAAATTATGCAAAAAACAATTATTAAACAAACCAAATCGCAAGAATCTTCTAATGCAATAGAACGATTGTATGTTGCTATGCGTCATCTTTTTAATCGAGGATTTTATAAACCAATGGGTGTTTCTGGTGAATCTTTACGTGAAGCACTTCTGTTTTTAAGACCAGAAATATACGGTTCAATTGCCGATGATAAAACCGAATTTGATGGATTAAATTATATTATTGATAGATTACCAATCGGAATTGAAGAATGCCAATATATTAATTTAACTGCCGAAGAAGGGTTTGCAAACTCTCATTTTGAAACAATAATTCCGCCAAAAAGAAGAAGAAATTGTTATCGAATTGATACTAATCAAATGAATATTGAAGTAACTAGAGGTCGTTCGGAAATTTACGATATCTTAACACACCTTACCTTTTTATTTATAGAGTCGCATAAAATTAAAGATAATATTCTATTAAATAGTGATGGAAAAACGATTAGAGAATGGCAAAAATTAGAAGAAATTGTACTTTATAATAAAAAAATGTCTGCTGAACAGCGAGAAGTTTTATTAGCACATTTAACAACTATTTTAAAACGAACTTTTCAAGAAGTAAAAGATGCAGACAGAAAATTTGCTACCAAAAAATATAAAAACCGATTTTTTAGTATAATCTATTGGATGGGAAAAAAGCACTTAACGAAGTTTTACTAGACGAAAAAAGAGTAATTACTTTCAGTGCAGCTTTACGCGAACGAATAGGACACCATATTTACGGCGAAATTTGGGCAAATAATATTAAAAAAGTATTAGAGAAAAACGATTTGTTAAGCCGAGAAATTCATATAATAAGTGCCAATATGCACTCTGTTATGAATAGTATTTATGCACCAATTTTTTTAGAAAAGGAAAAAAAAGAGCATAAAGGAATTGCGTTGTTTGAACTACTTAGCGATGAAAAAAATAAGCTACTTCGTAAAAAAGTAAAACAGGAAGCTTCTAAAAATGGCTTGTATTTTATTGAAGATACTTCTGGCACAAATATAAACGTTCAAGTTATTGATACAGATAAAATTGAATTTAAAAAATCAAACTATAAGGTAACAAATTCCAATAATCCTGTTTTAATTATAATGGATTACGCTTTTGGCGAACAGGCTTACGAAACTATGGACGAATTATTAAAACCGTATCAATGTAAGAAAGGAAATTTATATCATTTAGATGTAAAATCTATTTCAATTATGGGTAAAGCAGGTATTTTGCAAGGAGGAAAAGGAGATATTATGATTCCGTCTGCACATATTTTTGAAGGAACAGCCGATAATTACCCATTTGAAAACGAACTTAAAAAAGCCGATTTGGAAGGAACGGAATTAGCAGTTTTTGAAGGAACAATGGTTTCGGTACTTGGTACATCTCTCCAAAATAAAGATTTATTAGAATTCTTTAAAAATTCTACTTGGAACTCTATTGGTTTAGAAATGGAAGGAGCTCATTACCAAAAAGCAATACAAGCAGCCTCAAAAATTAGAGGTAATATAAGTAAAGATGTAAAAGTTAGATATGCTTATTACGCATCGGATAATCCTTTAGAAACAGGAAGCACACTAGCTTCTGGAGGTTTAGGAACAACAGGAGTACAACCAACATATTTAATAACCGAAAAAATATTAAAACAAATTTTTTAATTTATGGATAAAAATACTACACCACAATCCGAAGAAATAGACTTAGGAAAATTATTTACCATGATTGGTAATGGTTTTAAAAAAATGTTTAATGGTATTGCAAATATTTTTAAAGCAATATTTCACAATATAATTCTGATTTTAATTTTTTTTAAAAAACACGCTATTAAATTTGCAATTGCAATTGTAATTGGAGGTCTTATAGGTTATTTTTTAGATACTGATAAAAAACCAAAGTACAAATCTACGATGCTTGTAGAAACAAATTTTGGTAGTGGACACCAATTATATAGCCAATTAGAATATATAAATTCCTTAATAGAACAAAATGATTCTATAACATTGGGTAAAATTTTTAATGTGCCATTAGGCAAAATAGCAGCATTAAAAAGAATAGCAATAGAACCGTATGAACCTGAAAAAAATATAATGCTAGAATATGATTACTATATCCAAAATACCGATACTATATATACATTTGCACAAGATTTTACCATAAAAGATTTTCAAGCACGTATGTCTGATCCAGATTATCGTTTGCAAGAGGTAACCGCTGTTTCAAGTGAATTGGGTTCTTTTTCAAAATTAAAAGAAGGAATTATATCTTTAGTAGAAAATGATTATTTTAAAAATAAATTTGAAATTAAAAATAAAGAACTACAAGAAAAAAAAATAATTTTAGAGAAAGATTTAAAACAAATAGATTCGTTACGTGTTTTATACAAAAATGTTGCTTTATTAGAAGCACAAAAGGAACATGCACCAAGTACTAATATAGATTTAAGTGATAAAGGAAAATTACAAAACACCGATTTAGATTTATTTAAAGAAAGAAGGTTTTTATTGAACCAGTTAAAAAAATTAAATAAAAATATAGTACGATCTGATTTTATTATTAAGGCAGTTTCCGACTTTACCAAAGGAGAAGAGATAAGTTCTATCCGTAGTAAAAAATGGTTTTTAGGTTCCGTTGTTTCATTCTTAATGGTGTTATTTTTTATTTTAGGGTTAAAATTAAATAAATATCTATCCACTTATAATAAATTGTAAAAATTGAAAAAGAAAAATTTAATAATTTTTGGCACAAGACCAGAGGCTATAAAAATGGCACCGTTAGTTAAAGCATTTTTAAAAGATACTGCTTTCGAAACAAAAGTTTGTGTTACTGCACAGCACAGAGAAATGCTAGATCAAGTTTTAGACTTTTACGAAATAAAACCAGACTACGATTTGGATTTAATGACACCAGGACAAAGTCTTAATTTATTAACAGCTAGAATTTTTAAAGAATTAGCACCTGTTTTAGAAGAATTTAAACCAGATTTTGTTTATGTGCATGGTGACACAACAACTTCAACTGCAGCAGCAATGGCCGCTTTTTATGCAGGAGCAAAAGTGTGTCATGTAGAAGCAGGTTTGCGAACTTTTAATAAGCAATCGCCTTTTCCCGAAGAAATGAATCGATGTGTAACTGGAAGTATTGCAGATTATCATTTTGCACCTACAACTACCTCAAAAGAAAATTTACTTAGAGAAAATGTTGCAGAAAAGAATATTCTAATAACAGGAAATACTGTTATTGATGCCTTACAGATGAGTGTGGAGAAATTAAAAACGTATTCAAGTAAAGAATTAGATGATTTAAAAAATACCGTAGATTTATCTAAAAAAATACTATTGGTAACTGGTCATCGTAGAGAAAACCACGGACAAGGTTTTATAAATATTTGTACTGCACTTAAGCAAATTGCAGAAAATAATAGCGATGTAGAAATTGTATATCCTGTACATTTAAATCCGAAAGTTCTAAAACCAGTACATGAAATATTGAGCGATGTGAAAAATGTAAAGTTAATTAAACCATTATCGTATCCTTCATTTGTATGGTTAATGGATAAATCCGAATTAATAATTACCGATAGTGGTGGTGTACAAGAAGAAGCACCAAGTTTAGGAAAACCAGTTTTGGTAATGCGTGATACAACCGAACGCCCGGAAGCTGTTGATGCCGGAACGGTTATTTTAGTAGGAACCGATGTAGATAAAATTGTTGCCGAAGCCGAAAAATTATTAAAAGACAACAAATTGTATGAGCAAATGAGTCAATTACACAATCCTTATGGAGATGGTAAAGCAAGTGAAAAAATAGTAAAATTTATTAAAAAGTTAGTACAGAAATAATGAAAAAGGATTACAAAATAGAGATGATAGGTTTGGGTTATATTGGTTTGCCAACAGCAGCTCTTATAGCAAGTAAAAATATTAAAGTTTTAGGTGTTGATGTTAACCAACGAGTTGTAAACACAATAAATAAAGGGAAAATCCATATTGTAGAGCCTAAATTAGATACATTGGTTAAAGATGTAGTTACTAAAGGTTTTTTAAAAGCTACGGTAAAACCGGAAACCGCTGATGTTTATCTTATTGCAGTACCAACTCCTTTTAAAGGTGATTATGAACCTGATATTGCATTTGTAGAAGCAGCAACACGTAGTTTAATTCCGACTCTAAAAGAAGGCGCTTTGGTAATTATAGAATCTACCAGTCCTGTTGGTACAACCGAAAAAATGCAAAAACTTATTTTTGCCGAAAGACCGGAACTAAAAGATAAAATTTATATGGCTTTTTGTCCGGAACGCGTGTTACCCGGAAATGTACTTTATGAGTTGGAACATAATGATAGAGCTATTGGTGGAATAAATCCGGAATCTACCGAAAAAGCCATTGAATTTTACAGTCAATTTGTTACTGGTGAATTACATAAAACCAATGCAAGAACAGCAGAACTCACAAAATTGGTAGAAAATGCAAGTCGAGATGTACAAATAGCTTTTGCAAATGAATTATCGATGATATGCGATAAAGCAGGTATTAATGTTTGGGAATTAATCAAATTAGCCAATAAACATCCGCGAGTAAATATATTAAATCCCGGAACCGGTGTTGGAGGACATTGTATTGCTGTTGATCCGTGGTTTATTGTTTCGGCATTTTCTAAAGAAGCAAAAATTATCCGTACCGCAAGAGAAGTAAACAATTATAAAACAGATTGGGTTATAGAAAAAATTAAAAATAAAGCACTGCATTTTGAGATTAATAATGGCAGAAAACCTAAAATAGCTTGTTTAGGTCTTGCTTTTAAGCCTAATATTGATGATTTAAGAACTTCACCAGCTTTGCATGTTGCTAAGTCATTAATAAATGAAGGATTTCATATTTTACCTGTTGAACCAAATATTAATACACATAATGATTTTGAAATAGTTAAATTGGAAAAAGCACTTAAAGAAGCAGATATTATAGTTGTTTTGGTAGGACATAACGAATTCATGTCTTTAAAAATCGGCGAGAATAAGATAATACTAGATTTTGTAAATAGTTTAAGTCAAAAATAAAATTGAATTTTAAAAATAAAATAAATCAACACAAATCTTTTATAATAATAATATTAGGTGCAGTATCTATATTTTTTACTAATATAATTTTAAAAGATAACCTATCAAAAACAGATTATGGTGAATATTCATTGTATATAACCTTTTTACAACTAATGGGTTCTTTTGGCTTGTTAGGTTTTGAACAAGTTTTTTTAAGAATTTCTGAACCTAGCTCTATAAAAGGAATTATAAAAACTAATAAAAATCTTGTAATTACTATTTTTTTAGTTTGGATAATTATTAGTGTTTTAAGTGCTTTGTTATTTTCTAAATATTATTCTAATATAGAAATTAATCCTTTATATTTTGTTATAAGTACGTTAATCATTATATTTTCCATCATTATTTTTAATGTATTTAGATTAGACTCTAAATTTTTAACTTCACAAATTATCTTAAGTTCTTGGAGAATTATCTTAGGTTTATTAGTATTTTTTTTAATTTTAAGAGGTCTTATTTATATAGATTTTTTTATTGAATTACTTACTTATTTTTTAATTTTAATGTTTATTTTTCAACTACTTTATTTTTTAAAAAATATAAAATTTGAATTTGGTATTGATGAAAATTTCAGAAAATTATATACCTATGCATTCCATTTTTTTATCTCATTATTTACAATTTCATTAATTAGTTTTGGAGATAAATTTTTTGTTAAAACAAATTTTGGAATTTTAGAATTAGGAGATTATTTTTATTTAGCTACAATCTTTATATTTCCTTTTTCATTAATACAAAGTTATATAGGATTTAAAGAGTTAGTTTATTTTAAAAAAAAGACCTCTATTATTAACCTGAAAAAAAAAATAATATTAATTAATATTTTTGGTATTTTATTTGGTTTATTAATAATCACAGTAACATATTTTGTAAACACGCTACAATTAATATCAC
>CAYOWM010000039.1:0-8902 GCA_964407635.1 uncultured Flavobacteriaceae bacterium | reverse complement strand
AAGATATGATAGATAATAATTAAAAAAAGGAAAAATATGTTAGCAAAGCATAAGATAAATTTGTTAATGATATTAATAGTAATTATTGATATCATTTTAGTTATTTTAGGAAAAGAAGTCAATGCTTTTGCTTCGTTTATAACAATCCCTGCAATAATACTATTTAATTTGGTAGTAATAATTTACGGATTTGTTAGGGACAAAAAGAAACTTGGTATTTTTGGTATTGTATCGCTGATAGTTACTACAACCATTGCCGTTATAATTTTTGTCGAAAATGTTGTTTTTCTAACGAGATAACTTTATTGTTTTATTATTTTTTGACTTAGTTTAAAAATTTATAGCGAAATTATAATGCAATAATCTCTCTTAAATTACTGTTTTTTTGGTATATTTACCTTTATGCTACTCTACGAAGACAACTATTTAATTGCCATTAATAAACCAAATAACATATTGGTACATCATGCAAAAATGGCTAATAACGTTTTTGAGGAAAAATCTTTAGTAGAAATCCTTAAAGAAACGTATTCAAAAAAATACTATCCTATCCATCGGCTAGATAGAAAAACTTCAGGAATTGTGTTATTTGCTAAAGAAAAAGAATTTGTTTTTCCGTTTCAAAAAATATTTCAAGAAAATAAAATAGAAAAAGTATATTACGGAATTGTACGTGGTTTTACACCTAAAAATTTAAGTATAGACAGTGATGTAAAAGGTAGAGATGCGTTGGTTTATAAAACAGCCTTTACTAAATTAGAACGACTCGAAAAAATAGAAGTACCTATTGCTGTAACACCTTACCAAACCTCACGATATAGCTTAGTAAAACTAACACCAAAAACAGGCAGATTACACCAATTACGAATTCACACTAACAAAATTAGCCATCCGTTAATTGGCGATCCAAAATATGGCGATCGATTTCACAATAGAATGTTTGTTAGGCAATTTAATTGTAAAAAATTGTTTTTACACGCAAAAAGAATTACTTTTGAACATCCGTTTTTAGATAGTATGTTAAAAATAGAAGCTCCTTTTTCAAAAGATTGGCATAAAATTGGTAAACTATTTAATTGGGACATTATTACAAACACTAAAATATAAATATTATGTTAAAATTTTCACACTTTTTATTTGCTTTTTCTATAGTTCTTTTAGGAAATATGAGTTCTTGTAAATCACAAGAAAAAACTACTACAAACAATGCTAAATCTAAAAAAATGGTGATTAAAAAAGATATTCCTTTTACGATACTTTTACAAAACGGACATAGCAATATTACCGAACAAAAAAACATCGTTATTAAAGATAAAAAATCTTTAAATGCAATATATTCTAAAATAAATAGTACTAGAAAACCTGGTTTACCAATTCCTAAAATTGATTTTTCAAAAACAATGGTTTTGGGTATGTTTATGGGAACAAAAAATAGTGGTGGTTATTCTATACATATAAATCGTATAGAATCTAACGACAAAGAAATGGTTGTTTTTTATACTGAAAAAGCACCTAAAGGAAGAGCAACCATGGCAATTACACAACCTTGTTTGTTGGTAAGTACTGTTGTTAGTAATTTACCTGTTCGTTTTGAGTTAGTGAAGTAATATTATTGCGAAAATTATTACTTAACTAACAGCCAAGCATCTTTAGAAATACTAGATTTTATTTTAGCAAGTTTGTCATTTGCATTTTCTAAATTAGCAAAACTTTCAAAAGCAACTTGATACAAATCAAATTTATTTTTACCAACAATACTTGCTTCAAAACCAATACTTTTAAGTTGTTTTACTTTGGTTTTTGCATTTTTTTCACTTCTGAAAGCACCTGCAATAATATGGTAATTTTTAACAATTGGTTTTGCTTTTAACTCAATTATTGGTAACGGATTATCCATAATAAAAGTAGCATTTTGTATTTTCGCTTCTTGTATTTTTTGTTCCGTATTTGCAGTTACAAGTTGTTGTTTTTGTTGCTTATTTTGAGTTATTTTTTTAGCCATAAATGCTATTGTAGTAGCTCCTAACATAAAAATTGCAGCATATTTAACAAGTGGTATTCGGTTGGTAGTTCGTTTTTTTAATACAATTGGCGGATTTTCATCTTCCGTATTTGTATTTACTACATACGAAGCAGTTTCTACACTTGCAATTCTTTCCGATAAATTAACACCTTGTTTTTGATGTACAATTTTATTTGAAATAACCGATTTTAAACCAAACGAATCGGTTAAATAATTAATTTTGTTTTCAGGCTCAAATTCTATGGTATCGTTTACATTAAAAAGTGTTCCGATTCCATCTAAATCTAATTGTGCGTTAAGTAATTTTTCAATCCATTCTTGCACTTCAAAATTAATAAAATTAATTGCTGTTGCGTAAGGCATTTTATCCACTTGGGCAATGTAGTTTGCCAACAAACCATCATTTTCTATTAAAAGCGAATTAAAAGTAATTTGCTTATAAGGTGGTAAAAAAGTATGTTGGTTTACCGTTGCACTTTTTTTATTTGCAATAAAACCACCAAAATTTGGCACGATAACACAATCGTAACGGTATAATAAATCAGATATGTACTTTTCAAGCTTCATGTAAAGGCAAAAATACTAAAAAAAATAATTACTTTCCTCTTTTTTTAAGCGGAATATATACCACTTTTTTAGTTTCAAAGAATTCATCGGTGAAAAAATCTGAAATTGAATAGGTTACTGCTCTAGGAAAATTTTGAAGTTCTTCGGTTAAATCACCTCCTTTTAGGTATAAAATACCATTTTTTAAATCGTGGTTGTTTTTTTTCTTAGTTTTTTTACGAATCCATTTTACAAAATCATCCATTTTTGTAACAGCACGGCTTACAATAAAATCAAATTCGCCTTTTACTTTTTCGGCACGAATTTGTTCGGCTTTTACATTTTTTAAATCTAGTTCTTTGCTAATTTCGGTAACAACTTTTATTTTTTTTTGAATAGAATCTACTAAATAAAAAGTTGTTTTAGGAAATAATATTGCTAACGGAATTCCAGGAAATCCACCACCAGTACCAACATCTAAAATCGTACTCTTGGGTTTAAATTGTATTACTTTTGCAATGGCAAGAGAATGTAATACGTGTCGTGTATATAAGGCATCAATATCTTTTCTAGAAATAACATTTATATTGGCGTTCCATGTTTTATATAAATTTTCTAATTGTTCAAATTGCTGAATTTGTTTTTTAGATAAATCGGGAAAATAGTGTAAAATTTCATTCATAATAATACCACAAAAGTACTGTTTTATAAATGTTCTTTTTAAGAAAAAATGATAAATATTAGTTTTTTCAAATAAAAATGATGTAATTTCGTTGTTTAAAATAAAAAATCAACAACAATTATTTAAATTATGAATACATCAAGCACAATTCGGTTTTCAAGAATTGACAAAACAAAATTCTTTAGAACCCTAAACAAAAAGGTAAACAATTATTTTAAAGAAAATAATATTAAAAAAACAGGAAACGCTAAGTTATACTTTAAAGCTATTGTAATGTTTTCGTTGTTTTTAGCACCATTAGTTTTATTATTTACTTTAGACTTATCTGGTTGGATTCAGGCTTTACTAATGGTAGTAATTGGCGTTGGAATGGCAGGAGTTGGAATGAACGTAATGCACGATGCTAACCACGAAGTTTTTTCGAGTAAAAAATGGATAAATAAATTAATGGGAAGTTCTATTTACATTCTTGCAGGAAACGATTATAACTGGAAAGTACAACACAATGTTTTGCATCATACATATACTAATATTGTTGGTCATGATGAGGATATTGATGCTGGTCGAATTATTCGTTTTTCAAAACACTCTAAGTGGTTAAAAATTCATAAATTTCAAAAATATTATTCGTTTTTTCTTTACGGATTATTAACTGTAAATTGGGCAATTACAACCGATTTTAAGCAAACGTATAATTATTTAAAACGTAACTTATCGTATGGTAAAATGCCAAAACCTGCAACACAGTGGACAAAATTAATCATTGGTAAAATTTTATATTATGCTCTTTGGGTGGTTTTACCTTTATATATGGGTTATACTTGGTGGGAAGTTTTAGTTGGTTTTATGATTATGCACTACACTGCTGGTGTAATTTTAAGTGTAATTTTTCAGTTAGCACATGTAATGCCAAATACCGAAATGCCTTTACCTGATAAAGAAGGAAATATGAAAAATACTTGGGCAATTCATCAATTATATACTACATCTAATTTTGCTCCGAATAATAAATTGGTAGAATTTTATACAGGTGGTTTAAACCATCAAGTGGAACACCATTTGTTTACACAAATTAGTCATATTCATTATAAAAAAATAGCGGAATTTGTTAAAGAAACTGCTCGTGAATTTAATTTACCTTACAACGAATATAATACTATGTTTGAGGCAATTAAAGAGCATTATAAGCAATTAAAAGAATTAGGACAAAAACCTAGTTTTGCTTAATTAAAATACTATGAATACCAAAAGAACTATTTTGATAATAGTTCTTTTGGTATAATTATGGTGTAATTTTCTGAAGTAGTATTTTTTCTAATTCTTCGTATTCAAAAAAGCCTTCGTGTCTAAAGTATTCTTTGCCATTTTGATCTAAAAAAACTTGCGTAGGAATAATATCTACTTTATAATCATCTGCAAAATGCTCTTCTTCTTTTGTCCAAACATCATAAAAAATAACCGTTACTTTTTTAGGATACTTTTTTTCTACCTTTTTCATAACTGCTTGCATTTTTTGACAAGGTATACATCGTACGGATCCCAATTCGATAAAGGTGATTTTTGGTGTGATCGCTTGTTCTTTCTTACAAGATGAAAGAATTATAAACGAGCATAAAATAATAAATAAATGATTGATTTTCATAATATTAAATGTTTAAAAAAAGAATATTTTAAGATAGTAAATTCCTGTTACTATAAATACGATACCTGCAATTTTACGCATTATTTTTTCCATTTTATGGATTTTAGTATAAAAAATAGAAATTTTACTAGCTGTAAAAGCTAACAAATAGGTAAAAATTAACACTGGTAAACCTGTTGCAAAAGCAAAAACAATTGGTAAATATAAGCCTTTTGCATTAGAAATAGTCATCGGAATTAGCATACCAAAATACAAAGCACCGCTATACGGACAAAAAGCTAGAGCCATTACAATTCCGATTAAAAAAGAGCCTAAAAATCCTTTATTACGAAATTTTTCGGTAAATTTTTCTTGAAAATTAGATTTTCCTAAGAAATTTAATGGAATTACATTTAGCATAATTAAGCCTAAAATTATCAATAAAGGACCTAAAAATTTCTCACCATTTTGTTGAAATAATTTTGAAATCTGAAATTTACTTGCTCCAAAATAAATTACAATTCCGATAGCAGTGTAACTAAATGCTCTACCTAACGAGTAAACAATTCCGCTTAAAAACACTCTTTTTTTACTAGAAATATTTTTAGAAATATATGCTGTAGCAGTGATATTTGTCGCTAACGGACAAGGACTAATTGCAGTCATTAAACCCAAAATAAATGCCGATAAAATAGGTAAATTATAGTTTTCTAAAAAAGTTTGTAGGTAATCCATTAGATATTTTTTAGTACATTTTCAATTTTTTCTTTTAACTCTTTTTGAAAAATTTCGTCTTTACTTCCTTTTAGGAAAGAAAAATCGGTTAAATCTACATGTGTTTCCTTTCCGTCTTTGATAATATTTAAAAACAATGCCGTACCAACCGCTTGGTATATATCGGCAATTTTAGTATTTTTACTATCGGAAACATCTATTGTTTTAAATACCAATTTATTTTTTATTACTTGATCTTTTAATAATGTATTTACGACATATTTAGCATTTCGTTCGATGTCAATACAGGTAACGCAACGATGCTTTCCGTAAAAATCCAAAACTTCAACCATATTTGGTTTAGTGCTAGTAAAAATCGCTTTTTTTGTATCCGATGCTTTGTTACAAGCGATAAAAAACAAACTAATTAGAAATATTTTTTTCATTATAAATAGGTTTAAAAAATTAAGTTAAATAAAAATCCAGAAAATATAATACATAGCGAAACTACACCAAAAAATATAGCAATTAATTTAAAAGTCATTACTTTTTTTAAGAGCATTGCTTCAGGAAACGACAAACCAACTACAGCCATCATAAATGCGATTGCTGTTCCTAACGGAATACCTTTGTTTACCAAAACTTGTACAACAGGCAAAACCCCTGAAGCATTTGTATACATTGGTACGCCTAAAATAGTTGCAAGAGGTACTGCAAAAATATTCTCTTTTCCCATGTATTTGGCAAAAAAACCTTCAGGTACGTAACCATGCATTAATCCTCCGATTGCAATTCCTATTAATAAATATGGAATAATTCCCTTTAAAATTTTTGCAACTTCTGCTAAAATAACAGGCAATCTTTCTTTAAAGTTTTGCTTTTCTAAAATGAATTTATTTTGCTCTTTTTCAGCATTTTCTAAAATTTGTTTTACCCAAGGAGTTAAGTATTTTTCTAATTTTAATTTTTGTAAAATAATTCCTGAAATGGAACCAAGTAAAATTCCGCTAATTACATAAATAGTAGTTATTTTAACACCAAAAAGGCTTAGAAATAATCCGATTGCTACTTCATTTACTAATGGTGATGTAATTAAAAAGGCAAAGGTTACACCAAGTGGAATGCCACCTTTTACAAATCCTATAAATAATGGCACAGACGAACACGAGCAAAAAGGTGTAACCACACCAAATAGTGAAGCAGTTAGGTATTCAAAACCATATAATTTTTTTCGAGATAAATAATTTCGTACTTTTTCTACGGGAAAATAACTATTTACAATTCCCATAAAAAAGATGACGAACACCAATAATAGCAAAATTTTAATACTATCGTAAATAAAAAAATGCAAGGCTTCGGCAAAATGCGAAGTAGCATTTAATTTAAAAATTCCAAACACCAACCAATCAGCAAGTTTTTCAATCCAAGTAAACATTTTCGTTATAAATTATTAGGTTAAAAAGTATTTATTTTTTCCAATATGCAGAGAAAGTAGCGTTAATTTGATCTCGTATTTTTCTAAATTCGTTTAATGTATCTATTTCGTTTCCTATAAAAGCATCTGGATCGCTAAAACCAATGTGTATTTTGTTTTGTACGTTTCCTGTAAAAACAGGACAATTTTCTTGTGCATCACCACAAACTGTAATAACACAATCAAAGGTTTCTTTTAAAAACAAACGAACGTTTTTTGGCTTATAGTTAGAAATATCCAAACCCATTTCATCCATTACCTTAATTGCTAGTGGATGAACTTGGGTTGCTGGTTTTGTTCCTGCGGAAAAAACGTTAAATTTTGGATAGTGAAATTTTATTAGTGCTTCAGCCATTTGGCTACGACATGAATTTCCTGTACAAAGAATTAAAATTTTCATTTTAACAACAGCTTGTTGATCCTTCAGAGTTACAACAAGAATCTTGATTATCTGTTGGTTCACAGCAAGAACTTGAAGTATCGCTACAACAAGAATCGGTTTCTTTTAATAAGGATTTTATCTCGTCAAAAGAAGGCACTCTACCTTTAATAACCACTTTTTCGTCGATTACTACTGCAGGAGTACTCATTACATCGTATTGCATAATATCTTGTATATCTTCTACTTTTATAATTTCTACTTGCATTTTTAATTCGTCCACTACGGTTTTTACAACGGTTTCGGTTCTTTTACAATTTGGGCAACCAGTTCCTAAAATTTTTATTGTTTTCATCTGTTTTAATTTTATTATTTTAATAATTAGCAGCACGTAACTTCTGTTTCTGGTACTGCTTTACATTGTGTTTTTTCGATAAATAATTGTACAACTATTTTTGTTGCATTTATAGTATAAGAACTAATTTTCATTACAGAAGTATGGAAATTTTCATTACCAAACTCTACTTTTAATTCTGTTTTTAACCAAAGTGGTACAATACTATTTACACGATTAAATATTGCTAAAAATTTATGTGCAGTTAAATAAGTACGTTTATCTATTTCTCTTGGACTTTCCCATAATTGCATTTGCGTTTCTTGCCAATAATTTTGTTTTCCACCACAATCTACGGTGGTAAAATCTACATTTTTGATTTCGGTTAAGTGGTAATTTGCACCTATAAAATGCTCTTTTTTATATTCAAAGAGTACTTCTTTGTCTTTGTTTTTTTGTAAAAGGTCTAAAAATTCAAATACTTTCATTTTATATTATTTTTATCGTATTTATACGATTATTTATATTAAAAAAATATTAACAGCAGCTAATACTTGCAAAATCATGATTAAACAAGGCTTCGAACAATCGTTTTGCTTTTGCCCAATTTTCTTTATGGATACAGTATTTAACTCTTGGCGGAAAAACATCGCCTTGAATTAAACCTGCATCTTTCAACTCTTTTAAATGTTGTGAAATGGTAGATTGTGCCATTGGTAATATATCTACTAAATCACCTGTAAAACAACAACTTTGGTTACTTAAATATTTTAAAATTGCTAAACGAACAGGATGCGATAAGGCTTTTGCAAATCTTGCTGTTTGTTCGGTAACATCCGAATAAATAATATTTTGATTGGTTCGTTTCATTTGTTTTTTGTAATTATATATCGCAAATGTACGATAAATATTTTAATTACAAAATAAATTTTAATTTTTCTGTTGCTTTTTTAATTGCCGTTTATACGAAACCTACCAACTGTTGCTTTTTTAAAGAAAAATTGGATAATAAAAAATATTTTTTTACATTGCACATAAAATAATATATACGCAATTTTATGTGTTTATATAATTGTTGGCAACAATAAAAAATGAAACTAAACAGAAAGATATATTTATTTGGAATTCT
>CAYOWM010000038.1:0-9027 GCA_964407635.1 uncultured Flavobacteriaceae bacterium | reverse complement strand
CAATCAATTCAATCTTTTTATTTTGTAGATATAACGAACTTGCACCTTTATCATTACAAAAATCTAAAAAATCATCAATTAGAGGTTTGTCTATTTTCAATTCTTTCATAAAAAAAGTATCGCCTAATTCTTGACGTATTTTAGCAGGAACTCGTAAAACACGTTGCTGATGCATTTTTTTTGCTCTATGTTTTTTGCCAATTTTTTTTAATAATGGCGAAAAAATTGCCATTAAATTAATTAATTGTGGTGTTTCAGAATTTATTAATGGGTCTGGTGGTTTTCTAGTATTTGCCTCGTCAATAATCGGAGCAGTAAAATTAACTTTAGACAAATCTAACTTGTAAAAACTATGCTTTTTAAAATCTTTAGGTACATTTTCTGCATCATCCAATAAATTTCCTGTCAAATTTACACTGTTAATAACTACTTCTTGCAACAAATTTATTTTCAGAAAAACAAAAATACGCATTTTTCTATCACGCATTTCTTTCTGTGTTATTTTTCGTTTTATAACGGAAAATTGTATCGAAGTAAATACCAAAACATCATTTAATGCAACTGCAATAGTAAAAAAACCATTTTTATCGGTTACTACTCCTTTTCCAGAAACCGTATTATATACATGAATATCCTCTAAAGAAATACCCTTGCCTTTAACTTTACCTAAAATAGGAATCCGTTCTTGACAAAAAGAAAAAATAACAAAACAAAATAAAAGCAAAAATAATTTTAATTTCATACTGCAAATAAAAAACAGACTTTGTTAATTTTTTAATAATAAAAGAATAAAGTCTTGTTAAATAGTTTAAAAAACGCAAGAAACTTTTTGTGTGTTAAAAGTTTCCGTTGTATATTTGCAGCAATTATGAAAGAAAAAATACTGCATACAGCTAATGAAATGTTTTTAAATTTTGGATTTAAAAGCGTTACCATGGATGATATTGCTGAGAAATTAGGAATTTCAAAAAAGACAATATACACCTATTACCAAACCAAAACGTCTTTAGTAAAATCGTGTGTAATGTATGTTTTTGAAAGTATTAGTTTAGGTATTGACCATATATGTTCCTTACAAAAAAATCCAATTGAGGAATTGTTTGAAATAAAAGACTTTGTACTCCAAAATTTAAACAATGAAAAATCATCTCCTTTATTTCAATTAAAAAAATATTACCCAAATTTATATGCAGACTTACAAAAAAAACAATTTGAAGTAATGCAAGAATGCGTAAAAGAAAACTTAAAAAGAGGCATTCGTTTAGATATGTTTAGAAAAGATTTAGATATCGATTTCATAACACGCATTTATTTTGTTGGTGTTACTTCTATAAAAGATGTGGATTTGTTTCCAACCGCAAAAGAAAATATGCATGGTTTAATGACCAATTATTTAGATTACCACATTAGTGCAATTGCAACCCAAAAAGGACAAAAAATAGTAACGAAATTAATTAAAAAGTAACATGAAAAAAATAATAATTTACCTATTTTTAAGTGTATCATTATTTGGTACTGCACAAAATTCGTATAACTTAAACGAAGCAGTAGCTTTTGCAATTGAAAATGCATATGCCATTAAAAATGCCAAATTAGACATTGATAAAGCACAAAAAAAGAAATGGGAAACCACAACAATGGGTTTGCCACAAATTAACGGAAGTGTAGATTACCAAAACTTTTTAAAACAACCTGTTTCCTTACTTCCAGCCGAAATATTTGGAGGTCCAGCAGGATCATTTGCCGAAGTTTCGTTTGGTACAAAGCAAAATATTAACGCAAGTGCTACATTATCGCAATTACTTTTCGACGGTTCGTATCTTGTCGGTTTACAATCTGCAAAAGTATATCTTAAAATTTCCGAACTCGCTAAAGAAAAAACAAAAATAGGCATTAAAGATGCCGTAATAAATGCCTACGGAAATGTTTTACTTGCCAAAGAAAGTATTCAAATTTTAGAAGGTAATTTAAAATTGATGACTAAAAATATTCAAGATACTCAAAAAATATATGAAAATGGTTTTGCCGAAGAACAAGATGTAGAACAACTACAAATTACAAAATCCAGTATCGAAAGCCAATTAAGTAATGCAAAACGAATGTTAACAGTTGCCAAAAATATGCTTAAATTAACCATGGGAATTCCTATGAACGAAACCATAACCTTAAAGGATACTCTAGATATTTTAGCATTACAAAACTCAGACTTAGAACTTACAAAACAAGATTTTAATATAGACAATCACATTGATTATAAAATGGAAAAAAATGCCATTCGTTCAAAAGAATTACTTTTAAAATTAGAAAAAAGTAAATATTTACCTTCTTTATCTACTTTTGTAAATCTTGGCACAAAGGCAAATAACGATAAATTTACCTTTACCAATACCAATCAGCGGTGGTTTGCTTCGTCTATATTTGGTGTTAGTTTAAATGTTCCTATTTTTAGTAGTTTCAAACGAAAATCCAGAGTTGCACAAGCCAAAATTGCACTAGAACAAGAAAAAACAAATCTTACTGAAATAGAACAAAAATTACAACTACAAGTAGCAAATGCAAAAAACAGCTACCAATTTGCCTTAGACAATTTAAAAATAGCAAAAGAGCGAATGGCTCTAGCAGAACGCATCGAAAAGAAAGAGAAAATTAAATTTTTTGAAGGTGTTGGCTCTAGTTTTAACCTAACACAAGCACAAGCACAATTATTTTCCACACAACAAAATTATTTACAAGCAATTGTAAATATCATTAGCACAAAAGCAAAATTAGAAACGGCTCTAAATATAAAATAAAATGAAAAAAGTACTATTTATATGCAGTTTTTTGATACTACAATCTACTTTTTCGCAAGATATTGTAGGTAAATGGAAAATTATTAGCGATCGCACAAAGCACATAAATTCGCTTATTGAAATCTATAAAAAAGATAACCTATACTACGGAAAAATACTATTACTTCCAAATAAAAAAAATATCGATAAATGCCAAAGTTGCAAAGGCAAATATCACAATGTAGATTTAAAAGGTTTAGAAATTCTAACAAATCTTGAAAAAACAAAAGAAAAACTCTACGAAAATGGTAAAGTGCTAGATCCTGAAAATAATAAAACCTATAGTTGCTATATCCAACTTTTAACGAAAGACAAACTAAAAATAAGAGGATACATCGGTTTTTCTATATTTGGAAGAACACAATATTGGTATCGCTTGGATAAAAACGAGGAAACCAAATTATTACAACAACTCACTAAAACCAAAATAAAATGAAAACAGCACTAATTACAGGAGCTTCTAGCGGAATTGGTAAAGAAACTGCTTTTGTTTATGCAAAAAACAACTATAACCTAATTTTAGTTGCTAGACGTTTAGAAAAATTAAACCAAATAAAAGCTAAAATTCAAACAACATATAACGTAAAAGTTACGGTTATAAATATGGATTTATCTGTCTTAAATGCAGCCGAAAGCCTATATAAAAAAATAAACGATTTAGACATAAAAATAGACGTATTAATCAATAATGCAGGTTTTGGATTACACGGAAATTTTATAGATGAGGATAGCCAAAAACAAGAGCAAATGCTAGTTCTTAATATGATAACACTAACTAAATTATGCCAATTATTTGCTAAAGATATGATAAAAAATAAAGGTGGAAACATCGTAAATATTGCTTCCGCAGCAGCATATCAACCAGTACCAAGTTTGGCAACATATTCGGCAACCAAATCCTATGTGCTAAATTTTAGCGAAGCAATTGCTTTTGAATTAAAAAGCAAAAATGTATTGGTTACAGCCATTTGCCCAGGAGCAACACAATCGGAATTTGGTGTCGTTGCAGGGTTTAGTGAAAATGCCGATTTCTTTAAAAAAATACCAACCGCTAAAGAACTTGCTAATTTTATTTTTAAAGCTATGCAACGAAAAAAAACAAGCACTATTCACGGATTTAAAAATTGGTTTTTAGCCTTTTCAGGAAGGTTTGCACCAAGAAAACTAACAACATATATCGCATATAAAGTAATAAATTAATCAAAACACAAACAAACCTTAATATATAACATAAACTCTACGAAAACACATAAATCATGATAAAAAAAATAAGCATATTAATAATTATAAGTATTCTTATAATTTCGTGTAAAAAGGAAGCAAAACCACTTCCAAATTCTATCGAAGCTCTAAAAATAAAAAAAATAAAAATTGAAAAATCTAAAGATAGTATTAATGCAATTCTTGCAAAAATAGACGAAAAAATTACGGCTTTAGACACTGTAAAAAAGCCACAAATTGTAACCGTTTTAGCCATAAAACCAACCGAATTTGATCACTACATTTCTATTCAAGGAAATACTGCAACCGATAAAAATGTAATTGTACGACCAATGGCTAGTGGCATAATTACTAAAGTATATATCACCGAAGGACAACGTGTTGTAAACGGACAAACACTTATGCAGTTAGATGATGCTATTCTTAAAAATTCTATTGCCGAAATTGAAAACCAATTGCTATTAGCAAAAACAACTTTTGAACGTCAAAAAAGACTTTGGAATCAAAAAATTGGTTCTGAAATGCAATTTCTACAAGCAAAAACAAACAAAGAAGCCTTAGAAAAGAAAATAAATACCTTACAATCACAACTAAAAAATTATAAAATTAAAGCACCATTTTCTGGAATTATCGAAAATGTAATTGCTAAAAAAGGCGATTTAGCTTCACCGCAAACACCAGCACTTCGCATTATTAATTTACATAAAATGTATATCGAATCGGATGTTTCTGAGGATTATTTAAAAGCTATTAAAAAAGGAAATAGTGTTTCTGTAGATTTTCCTTCGCTTGGCGAAAAATTAGAAACTAAAATTTCGCAAGTAGGTAATTATATAAATCCTGCAAACCGAAGTTTTAAAGTCCGAATTAATATTCCTAATAAAAAAGGAACTATCAAACCAAACCTTTTAGCAGATATTAAAATTAAAGATTACCAAAGCAAAAATGCCATTGTTATACCTAGTAATCTTGTGCAAATTGACGAAAACGGAAAAACATTTGTCTATACCATCACGAAAAAAGAAAACAAAAAAATAGTTACTAAAAAAATGGTAGAAATAGCAAAGGAATACAATGGAAAAACAGAACTAAAAAGTGGTTTAACCGAAAAAGACATTCTTATTAACGAAGGCTCTAGAAACGTTAGTGAAAATCAAGAAGTTACAACTATTTAAACTACGTACAGATGAAAAATAAAACAAATGCCATATCCAATTGGGCGATAAACAACAAAGCAACTGTACTAGTTATTACTGCAATTATATTTTTAGCAGGTATTAACTCGTATAACTCTATGCCAAACGAAGCTTTTCCAGAAGTAGTGATGCCAGAGATATTTGTAACCTCAATTTATCCAGGTAATTCTGCTTTAGATATGGAAAAATTAGTTACCAGACCACTGGAAAAAGAAATTAATAAAATTTCAGGTGTAGATAAAATTACTTCTACTTCTAAACAAGGATTTTCGTCTATTGATATTAAATTTACTTCCGATTTTACACCAGAAGAAGCTCTACAAAAAGTAAAAGATAAAGTAGATGTCGTAAAAGCAGACAAAGATTTTCCTAAAGATATGCCAGCAGATCCTGATGTAAGAGAACTAAACTTATCGGAAAAAATGCCAATTATGAATGTAAATTTATCTGGTACATTTTCGCTAGATCAATTAAAAAAATATGGCGAATACCTACAAGATGAAATTGAAAAACTACCAGAAATAAGTGGCGTAGATATAAAAGGAATACAAGATAAAGAAGTAGAAATTGCCATTGATTTAAACAAAATGGAAAGTGTGCAATTAAACTTTAAAAATATTGCCGATGCCGTTAAATTCGAAAATATGACACTATCGAGTGGCGATTTAAAAGAAAACGGTATGCTACGTAATGTTAGAGTACTTGGCGAATTTAAAGATCCAAAACAAATTGAAAACATTATCGTAAAAAACCAACACGATAATATTGTTTACCTACGAGATATCGCAACAGTTTCTTTTAAAGAAAAAGAAAAGGAAAGTTACGCTCGTGAATTTGGCAAATCGGTAGTAATGTTAGATGTTAAAAAACGTTCTGGTGAAAATTTAATCGTCGCATCGCATAAAATAGATAAAATTATCGCTAAAGCTAAAAAAGAAGTTTTTCCTAAAAATTTAAAAATCTCTAAAACAAACGATCAAACCGACAAAACAGTTGCACAAGTTGCTGATTTAGAAAATAATATCATTTTTGGTGTAATTCTAGTAGTTATGATTTTAATGTTTTTCTTAGGTTTGCGAAACGCTTTATTTGTTGGTATCGCAATTCCTCTATCTATGCTATTGTCGTTTATTTTGTTAAATTCTTTAGGAATTACCTTAAATATGATGGTACTTTTTGCACTCGTTTTAGCCTTAGGAATGCTAGTAGATAACGGAATTGTAGTTGTAGAAAACGTGTATCGTTTTATTGACGAAGGATATTCTAACTACGATGCTGCAAAATATGGTGTTGGCGAAGTAGCTTGGCCAATTATAGCATCAACAGCAACTACCTTGGCAGCTTTTATTCCGTTAGGTTTTTGGCCAGGAATTATGGGTAAATTTATGAAATACTTTCCGATAACTTTAATAATGGTTTTATCCTCGTCTTTATTTGTTGCTTTGCTTATAAATCCTGTTTTAACAGCAATGTATATGAAAGTTAAAGAAAAAGAAGTTAGCTTAAAAAAAGTCATGTATAAAAGTGCTATTTCTGGCGTAATTGGTGTAGTAATACTATTAACAGGATTGCACTTCCATAAAGGAGGAATTATCGCCTTAGGAAACCTATTAATTTTATTTGCAATTTTTAATCTTTTATATAAAATTGCTATAAACCCAGTAATTAATTGGTTTCAAAATGTATTTTTACCAAATTTAGAACGATTATACGAAAAAATATTACGCTTTACTTTACGAGGAAAAAATGCGTATATTACCTTTATACTTACCTTTGTTTTACTTTTTGTATCTATCGGATTGGTTATTATTTCACCACCAAAAACATTATTTTTTCCAGATAATGAACCACCACAAATATATGTTTATACCGAATATCCTATCGGAACGGATATCGAAAAAACAAACAAACTTACTATTGAATTAGAAAAAAGAATTCAGCAATACCTTAAAAAATACGAAAAGAATGGTGTAAATTTCTTAGTAAAATCTATTATCGGACAAGTTGGCGAAGGTACTGGCGATCCGCAACAAGGCAACCAAGGAAACACACCAAATAAATCGCGAATTACTATTGATTTTGTAGATTATGTAGATAGACAAGGTGTTAGCACTCCTAAAATATTAACCGAATTGCGGGATTTATTAAGTGGCATTCCTGGTGCAAATATTACAGTTGACAAACGAAAAAACGGCCCTCCGACTGGTCCGCCTGTAAATATTGAAATTGCTGGTGATGATTACGATGTATTAATTAACACTGCAAAAGAAGTACAAAGTTTTTTAGCAAGTAAAAACATAAGCGGAATTGAGGAGCTAAAACTAGATGTAGAAATTGGCAAACCAGAACTTATCGTAAATATAGATAGACAAAAAGCCAATCGTTTAAATGTTAGAACTGGTCAAATTGCCGATGCTTTACGTACTTCCCTTTACGGAAAAGAAATTGCAACCTATAAAGATGGCGAGGATAATTATCCGATAAATTTGCGATTAAAAGAAAAATACCGAAATAGCAAAGAAGCACTAATTAACCAAAAAATAACGTTTAGAGATATGCTAACTGGCAAAATGAAACAAGTTCCGATTTCGGCAATTGCAACCACCGAAAATAAAACTACTTTTTCGGCTGTAAAACGTAAGGATTTAAGTAGAGTTATTAGTGTTTACACCAATGTACTGGAAGGCTATAATGCAAATGAAATTGTTGAAAAATCTAAATTAGCGCTTAAAAATTTTAAATTACCAAAAGGCTATTCCATAAAATTTACAGGTGAACAAGAAGAACAAGCAAAAATGATGGCATTTTTAAGTAAAGCCTTACTTATAGCAGTTATGCTAATATTTTTAATACTTGTAGCACAATTTAATTCGGCAATTACACCAGTAATAATCTCGTTATCTGTATTATTATCTTTAATTGGTGTATTTTTAGGTTTGGTAATTTTTAAAATGGATTTTATCGTACTGATGACCATGCTTGGAATAATTTCTTTAGCAGGAATTGTAGTAAACAATGCCATTGTACTGATTGATTATATCAACTTATTAATAGACAGAAAGAAAGAAAAATTCAAAATTAGTAAAGAAAAATATTTACCTAAAAAATTACTATTCGAAAGTATTGTAGATGCAGGAAAAACTCGTTTACGACCAGTACTTTTAACAGCAATCACCACCGTTTTAGGATTAATTCCACTTGCATTCGGAATTAATATAAACTTCATTACGTTACTAACCGAATTTGATTCGCATTACTATGTTGGTGGCGAAAATGTATTATTTTGGGGTCCATTATCAAAAACCGTAATTTACGGATTGACCTTTGCTACATTTTTAACTCTAGTAATTGTACCAGTTATGTACTATATTTTATTTAGAATACAATTGCGAATAAATAAAAAAGATGTAATTTCAATAGACGAAATAAACAAAATGAATTAATATAAATAATGTCCTAGCATTGTTGTTTGTGGCAATGCTAGGAGTTTTTAGAATTTCTAAAATGGGAATGCGTTAAAACTTATTCTGTTTACTTGTAAATAACAAAAAATTAATCCAACTTTACAACAGATTTATGTCACGCAATATCGATTTAGACGATACTGCGGATATAAAAATGATAAAATCTATTGTCAATACAGGTGTTTTATGTAAAAAAATTATTAATCAAACTATTTTAATAATTCCAAAACATTCTTTAAAATTAAAAAAATTTAGACATATACCAATATACGGTACTAGTCGCAAAAAAACTACTCCTGAAAAACAATACTACCT
>CAYOWM010000037.1:0-9100 GCA_964407635.1 uncultured Flavobacteriaceae bacterium | reverse complement strand
AACTGCAGCCGATTACCAAGCATCAAACGTTCAAATAAAAAACGGAATAACTTTAGTTAACGTAAAAACACCAAAAGAAACCATACAAAACATAGCCTTGCAACTGCCAGGGAATCACAACATATTAAACACTTTGGCTGCTTTAGCAATGGCAAATTCGTATGGAGTTTCCTTAGAAAAAATAAAAAATGCTATTGCTAGTTTTGAAGGGATAAAACGTCGATTTAATATAAAAATTAATACTAAAGACTTTGCATTAATCGATGATTATGCGCATCATCCAACCGAAATTAATGCTGTTTTTCAAACCGTTTCGGCTTTATATCCTAACAAATCTAAAACCGTAATTTTTCAACCACATCTGTTTAGTAGAACACGTGATTTTATAGAGGAATTTACTACAAGTTTAGCACAATTCGACAAAATATTATTGTTAGATATTTATCCAGCACGAGAATTGCCAATACAAGGAGTAACCTCTAATTGGTTGGCAGAAAAAATACTAAAAACAAATAAAAATGTGTTGGTAGTCAAAGGCATTTCCCAAATTATTGAAAATATAACGACAGAAAACAACGTAGTTTCTATGTTAGGTGCAGGAGATATTGGCGTAATGGTAGATACAGTTATTCATAAATTAAACACTAAAATTTTAATACAGTGATAAAATATAAAGTATATATAAAAGCAATGTTTTTTCTGATGTTACTCGTTGGATTATTTTCCTTTTCGCAATATCGAAATGCTAAGCGAAAAGTGTCTAAACCAAGCATCCGTTTTAAGGAAGGAGACAATCTATTTATCACACGAAAAGAGGTTAATAAATTGTTAATACAAAGTTACGATAACACTAAAATATCTACAAAAGAAAATCTAAATTTGAAAGTTTTGGAAAAAGGTATTTTAAAAAGTGAAATGATTGAAAATGCGGAAGTTTACGTTTCGGTAGATGGAAAACTACAAGTAGAAATTACACAACGAAAGCCTATTTTTAGAATAAAAGTGAACGATGCTAGTTATTATTTAGACGATAAAGGTAAAAAAATGCCATTATCAAAAAATTATGCAGCAAGAGTTCCGATTGTAACAGGAGTGCAAAGTGATTTAAATATAAAACAATTGTATTCCTTTTATAAAAAAGTATGGAAAGACGCATTTATGCAAAAACAAATAGTAGGAATAAACATAACAAATACCGATGAGTTTGAATTAAAAACTAGAATAGGAAACCACGTAATTGAATTTGGAAAATTACAAAGAGTAGCTGAAAAATTACAAAAAATAAAGGTGTTCTACAAAAAAGCATTAGCAGATAACACCTACAATAAGTACAAAAAAATAAATGTAAAGTATCGCAATCAAGTTGTTTGCACAAAAAAAGAATTAGGTAGTTAATTTCAAAGAAATAAGTAAATAGTAAAGACATGGAAAATCAAGTCGCAGTAGGTTTAGATATCGGAACAACCAAAATTGTTGCCATGATTGGTCGCAGAAACGAATTTGGCAAAATAGAAGTCTTAGGTACAGGCAAGGCAAAAAGCCTTGGTGTGCATCGTGGTGTGGTAAACAATATTACACAAACTATTCAATCCATACAACAAGCCGTTGAAGAGGCAGAAAACGAAAGCAATATAGAAATTAACGATGTGGTTGTTGGTATTGCAGGACAGCATATCCGCAGCTTACATCACAGCGATTATATTACACGTCAAGATGCTGAAAAAGTAATTGACGAAGACGATATTGAAAGATTAAAAGAACAAGTTTTAAAACTAGTAATGCTTCCTGGTGAGGAAATAATCCATGTACTACCACAAGATTATAAAGTAGATAGCCAAGCCGAAATTGACGAACCAATAGGAATGTTTGGCGGAAGACTAGAAGCAAATTTTCATGTAGTGGTAGGACAAATTTCATCTATTCGAAACATTGCACGTTGCGTAAAAAGTGCAGGTTTAGAAATGGCAAATATCACTTTAGAACCTTTAGCATCTTCTGAAGCCGTTTTAAGCCAAGAGGAGAAAGAAGCTGGTGTTGCTATGATTGATATTGGTGGAGGAACAACCGATTTAGCAATTTTTAAAGACGGAATCATTCGCCATACAGCAGTAATTCCGTTTGGTGGAAATGTAATTACCGATGATATAAAAGAAGGTTGCTCAATAATTGAAAAACAAGCAGAATTATTAAAAACAAAATTTGGCTCTGCTTGGCCTGGCGAAAATAAAGAAAACGAAATTGTTTCAATCCCTGGTTTACGAGGCAGAGATCCAAAAGAAATTACTCTGAAAAATTTATCTAAAATTATTCACGCAAGAGTTTCTGAAATTATAGAAGAAGTGTTTTTAGAAATTAAAAATTACGGCTACGAAGAACCTAAGAAAAAACTAATTGCAGGAATCGTTTTAACTGGTGGAGGTGCACAACTAAACCACATAAAACAATTAGTTGAATACATTACTGGTATGGATACACGTATTGGATATCCTAACGAACACTTAGCAAACGATTCAAACCCTGAATTATCTAGTCCAATGTATGCAACTGCCGTTGGACTATTAATGAACGGATTAGACCAAAAAGCTCGAAAAAGAGCAATGGAAATAGAAAACGAATCAGAAAATTCTTCTGTTGAAAATATCGATACACAAGCCGAAACAGAAAGCACAGAAGCAAATGAAATAGAAAACAGAGAACAAGAACAAAGTAAACCAATACGAAAAACAGAAAAAAAATCCTCTTTTTTTGAACGTTTTATTAACGGATTACGAGAATTTTTAGATAACGCAGAATAAACAACAACGAGCCAAAAAGTAAAAAACCAATAAGCATCCCTTAAAAAGAATAAAGTATGGAAATAACAGATTTTAACAACATCGATTTTAACTTACCAAAAAACCAATCAAACGTAATTAAAGTTATTGGCGTTGGTGGTGGTGGAAGTAACGCAGTAAACTACATGTACACCAAAGGCATTCAAGGTGTAGATTTTGTAGTATGTAATACCGATTCACAAGCATTAACAAATAGTCCTGTACCAATTAAAATACAATTAGGTGCGTCCTTAACCGAAGGGCTTGGTGCAGGTGCAAACCCTGAAGTTGGCGAACAATCTGCTTTAGAAAGCTCTAGCGATATTTACACTATGTTTGGCGAAAAAACTAAAATGGTATTTATAACTGTTGGTATGGGTGGCGGAACTGGTACAGGTGCAGCTCCTGTAATTGCAAAAATGGCTCGTGAAAACGGATTGCTAACTATTGGTATTGTAACTACTCCGTTTTCTTTTGAAGGAAAAACACGTAACGATCAAGCACAAAAAGGAATTGATAAATTACGCGAAAATGTAGATTCTTTAATTGTAATTAACAACAATAAATTACGAGAAGTTTACGGAAATTTAGGTTTTAGGGCTGGTTTTTCAAAAGCAGATGAGGTTTTAGCAACTGCCGCTAGAGGTATTGCCGAAGTTATTACACATCACTACACACAAAATATTGATTTTAAAGATGCAAAAACCGTTTTAGAAAATAGTGGTTCTGCAATTATGGGTTCTGCCACAGCAAGTGGTGCAAACCGTTCGCAAGATGCTATTACAAAAGCATTAGAATCACCATTATTAAACGATAATAAAATTACAGGAGCAAAAAATGTACTATTATTAATCGTTTCTGGAACTAGCGAAATTACCATAGATGAAATTGGCGAAATAAACGATTTTATACAATCACAAGCAAAAACCAATGTCAATATTATTATGGGAGTTGGTGAGGACGAATCTTTAGGAGATTCTATTGCTGTAACTGTTGTTGCAACTGGTTTTAATCAAGCACAACAACAAGAAATAGCAAAGGTAGAAAATAAACGAATTATTTATAATTTAGACGAAGATACCGTTAAAACGGAAACTACTCTTACTTCAATTAAACAAAAATGTTCGCCAGAAAATAAAACTTTCAAACCAACTGAAAAACCAACTAAAATTGTACACCAATTAGAAGAAGAAAAGGACAAACTAAATGTAGATAAAAACGGACAAATACGTATTTTTGATATTGAAGTGGATGCTCAGTTTATTTCAAAAAAATCAGTTAACGATGTGATAGATGATGAAAATACAGGATTTTTAGACGCTAACATTTCTTCCGCTTTAAGCGAATTAAAAAAACAAAAAGGAATAGGTGCAAAAAACGAACTAATACCAACAACAAGCCAAATTGAAAATTTAGAAATTCAGTATAAAGAAGTAATACACGACGAATTTATCATTACAGATGTGTCGCAAAATATTAAAGATATTGAAGTTATTGACCATAAAATTATACAAGCAAATAAACAAGAAACACAATCTGTATTCGATTTACCAATAGAAAATACAACAAACAAGCAACCAGACGAAACGCTTATTAAAAACGATTTAGAAGAAGCAAAAGGAATTGATGTAATTGATACCGAAATTGTTTCGCAAAACAAAAAAGTATATAATTTAGAGGAATATATTGAACTAGAAAAAACCTTAGAACAAGCAAAACCAAAATCGGTAATTGTAGATCAAAGTACCATTCAACCAGAATTAGATTTTACTACAAAAACAGTTTCAAAAGAGGATATTGGCGATGTTTTAGAAGGTTCTGATGTAGAGGTTTCTCCGTTAAACAGCACAATTTCTGAATTAAAATCTCGTACGGATTCTAGAAAAGAAAAAATGAAACGTTTTAATCATAAATTTAGAAATAACAATCTACAAAATATAGAGGAATTAGAAAAAGAACCTGCTTATAAACGCAACAATACGGAACTTGACGACACTTCTAATTTAGGAAAAAACATATCTAGAACTTCTTTAGATATAGACGGAAAAGATGTAAATTTACGTTCAAATAATTCTTTTTTACATGATAATGTAGATTAATTTAAAAAAAAGCATATATTTGGTATAAAATTTGTCCCTCATATTTTACATTATGAAATATTTGGGACTTTTTATTTTCGTTTTTTTTAATTTTTCGGTATTGGTTTTTTCACAGAAAAGCAATATCGAAAAACCTAATTATAAAAAAATTAAAAAACTTACTTTTAAAAAAAAATCCGATTTTTATTACTTAAAACTTGCCAAAAAATTTACAACTGGTGCTACTATGACACTAGAAGAAAAACGCACTTTTTATTATGGTTTTGCATTTAGGTATAGTTATAAACCTTATAAAGTTAGCAAAGGCAGAAAAGAAATTAATACCATTTTACGCAACCGCGTTTTTGACAAAATTACGCTAAACAAACTAGATGTCTTGTTGCGAAGTGAACTAATTGATAATCCGTTTGATTTAGAATTACATAATTTGCATATTTTTGTATATAAAAAACTACATCAAAAAGATAAAGTAGCCATAAAACTAAAACAAATACAAGTAATAAAAGATGCTATTTTAAGTTCTGGTGACGGAAAATCAAAAAAAACAGCATACCACGTTATTTTTATTAAAAACGAATACGATATTTTAAAATTACTAAAACTAAAAGAAAAGAAACATCAATTCATCGATAAAAATTTTGAGTGTATATTTGCACAGCCAAACTCTCAAAACATCGAAAAAGTGTATTTTAATATTACAATGTGTGCTAGGAAGTTATGAGTTATGAGTTATGAGTAAAATGAACAATTAATACTGAAAAGCAAAAACCAAACAATGAAAAATAATAAAATTATTACCTTAATAAGCATTCTTGTTCCGATAGTAGTTGCGTCATTATTTAGAATAAAATTAGATGTAGAATTACCTGTATTTTTACCGCCAATTTACGCAACGATAAATGCTATGACAGCTCTTATTTTAATTTTTGCGGTAATTGCTATTAAAAATAAAAAGCAACAATTACATCAAAATTTAATGCAAACTGCTATTGGTTTATCGGTTGTATTTTTAATCTTGTATATTCTACATCACGCTACACATGGCGACACCAAATTTGGCGGTCAAGGTATAATTAGATTTGTTTATTTCTTTATTTTAATTAGCCATATTATTTTATCTATTGTGGTAATTCCGTTTGTTTTAATTACTTTTGTACGTGCAAGAAATAAAGAGTATAAACTACATAAAAAAATAGCAAAAATTACTTTTCCCTTGTGGTTATATGTTGCCATAACTGGTGTGTTGGTTTATATACTTATTAATCCGTATTATACATAAATTTGGTAAAATGGTAAATCAAACGAAAAATAGCTCTGCGAAAGCATTAAAATTAATGACTTTATTAGTATGGTTTTTACTTCCTAATTTTTTTTACGCACAGTGTGCAATGTGCAAAGCTGTGGTAGAAAACGGTGATAATGCTATGGCTGAAGGTATTAATTTTGGCATTATTTATTTGATGATTTTTCCGTATTTAATTTTGGCTTTAGGTATTTTTTTATTCGTGCGAAATAAAAAAAAGAAAAAAATAAACTGATTATGTAACAAGAAAGTCTTTCGTGCGTCATACCAATATAATAATTCTTATTTTTTTAGGATTTATTTAAACTTATACCAAACAAGATAAAAGCACATGAAAACAAAAATTACTATACTATTTCTTTTTCTAAGCATTACTTTTACATTTGCCCAAAAAAAATGGTCATTACAAGAATGTATAGATTATGCTTTAGAAAATAATATTAGCATAAAACAATCCAAACTAAATACCGAATTTTCAAAAGAGGATATCACTATTGCTAAAGCTAGATTACTACCTAATATTTCGGCAAATGCATCGCAAAATTTTGGCGTAAATTCTAAATACAAACGCATTAATCCAAGTAGTAACTTTGGTATTTCCGCTTCAGTAGATGTATATAACGGAGGTCGCAATAAATTATTAATTAATCAAACCAAAAATACTGTTGCTATTAACCAATTAGATTTAGAAACTATCCAAACCAATATTAGTTTACAAATCGCAAATAATTACCTAAATGCGTTGCTCAATAAAGAGAATATAAAAATTGCTAAAGAGCAAATCAATATTACCAAAATTCAGCTAAATAAAATGCAAGAATTGATAGATGCTGGTGTAAACCCAAGAGCAGACTTATTAAACATTCAAGCTACTTTAGCACAAAATAAAGAGCAATTAGTACAAGCAGAAAACAATTTAGATTTATCATTGTTAAATTTAGCACAATTAATACAAGTTTCGCCAAATAATTTTGATATTCAAGATGTTACAATTAATTTAAACAAAGCCGTTTTACTATATGATAATTCGGATATTATTTATCAAACAGCATTAAAAAACAGACCAGAAATTAAAAAAGCAACCCTTAATATTGAAAATGCAGATTTAGGAATCAAAGTAGCTAAAACAAATTTACTACCTTCGGTTAGTCTTAGTTACGGACTAAACACTTCGTATGCATATCGTTTTAGTGGTGATGGTGCTTTCGATAAAATTACAAATCAATATAACGATAATCACGGACATAGTATCGGAATTTCAGCTAGATACACTATTTTTGATGGCAAATCAAACAAAGCATCCATACAAAAAGCGAAAATAAACAAACAAATTATCGAACAATCACTTGCCGATGAAAAATTACGCCTACGAGAAACCATCCAACGTGCTTTTTTAGATACAAAATCGTCTTTAAAACAATACGAATCGTCTTTAAGTTCCTTATCTGCACAACAAGAAGCCTTTAACATTGCACAAGAACGCTACAAATTAGGAGCAATGAATTCCTTTGACTTTGACTTAGTAAAAATTAGATTATTTAATGCAAAAACGGCTGTAATTAATGCAAAATACAATTTTATATTTAAACAAAAAGTATTAGATTTTTACAACAACAAACCAATTACCATTGAATAAACAATATTGAGTTGTAAAACTGTAAATTGAGTCAAAATAATGTAATTTTGCAATATGCAAAAGCCAATTTACATTTTAAATATAGAAACTTCTACAAAAAATTGTTCGGTAAGTATTTCAAAAAATGAAACTACTATCGCTTTAAAAGAGCTATGTGCTGCAAATTTTTCACATGCCGAAAAATTACACCAATTTATCCTTGAAGTTTTAACGCAAAGCAATCTAACTCTTACCGATTTAGATGCAATAGCAGTTGGTAAAGGACCTGGCTCGTACACAGGTTTGCGTATTGGTGTTTCGGCAGTAAAAGGACTCTGTTTTGCCTTAGATATTCCGTTACTTGCCATTAACACACTAACGATTTTAGCAAATGCCATTACCGTAAAAGATGCGTATATTATTCCACTTTTAGATGCACGACGTTTAGAGGTTTATACTGCTGTTTTTAACGATAAATCGGAAGAAATTACCCAAACCAACAACCACATTTTAAACGAACAGTCTTTTATAAACTACCTAAACGACAAGAAAGTCTATTTTTTAGGTGATGGAGCGTCTAAAACAAAAGATATTATTACCAATTCTAACGCTATATTTTTAGATAATTACCATCCATCTGCAAAAGAAATGGGAAAATTAGCCTATCAAAAATTCACAAACAACGATTTTGAGGATGTTGCCTATTTTGAACCCTTTTACCTAAAAGATTTTCATGTAACCGTTTCAAAAAAGAAACCTAAATTATGAGTCAGCTATAAAAGTTGAGGGAAAGTTCTAAAAAGTTATCATTTTTTTTTGTGAATACAAGAAAATTAATCTAACTTTACAACAGATATATATCACAACAATATCGCTTTGGCGAGACTTGCGGATATAAATAATTAAAACAGAAACCTAAATGGACGAAGACTGGAAAAGAGAACTATTCCTAGACCGACAATTTGAAGCAAACACTTTAAAGATTGAAAACGTTGGACTTGAATATTCAATTGATGACATTGATTATTTTGACATCACGGATATTCACGTTGATAAAAATGGCTCTGACCAATTAAAATTTAAAGACAGAATTGAACTTCTTAAAAATAACAAAGGCTGGATACATTTAGCTTCAGGTGCTTCGTTTGAAATTAAAAAAGGGATAATAAAGCAAGTGAAACTTTCTACCCGTTTTCTTCAGGACAAAAAAACAAACCGCAAAGACTTTTTGAAAATTTTCGGGAAACCTGATATAGAATTAGTTGATGAT
>CAYOWM010000036.1:0-9135 GCA_964407635.1 uncultured Flavobacteriaceae bacterium | reverse complement strand
TTCCATAAACTGTTTAATAATATCTTTTATTTCTTGCGGATCAAATCCTTTTGCAACAGGAGTTCCTGTTCCGTAAGAAACCATATCGCAATCCATAGAATCTACATCAAAAGAAATGTAAATAACATCTGCATTTTTAAGCCTTTCTATAGCTTCTGCTACACAAGTTTGCAAACCACGATAACGAACTTCGGCAACCATATAATTTTTAATATTATATTTTTCTATCTGTGCTTCTTCGGGTTTTTCGGTATCTCTAACACCAAAATAGACCAAATTTTCTGGTTGTAATTTTACAACAGGAATTTCAATATTTTTCATGCGATTCCATAGTTCTTCTGTTCCTCTTGAAACGGCATTTATCTGGAAATCTAAATTATCATCTGCAATAGCTGCTGCTAAAGGCATTCCGTGAATATTACCAGAAGGTGATGTATATGGCGAATGAATATCGGCATGTGCATCAATCCAAACAACACCAACATTTTTTGTAGGAAACGCTGCTTTTACACCACTGATACTTCCTAAAGCCGAAGAATGATCGCCAGACAAAACTATCGGGAATTTTTTTTCTTGTAAATTAACCTTTACATGATTACTTAATCGAGTACATTGTGTTAAAACACTATCAATACGTTTTGCAAAAGAATTTTTTACTTTGTTGTAAATAGATTCATTTTCGGTATCTACATCCTCAAAAGCAAATTGATTAAACAATTCGTTATTGTTATTAATTGCTGCAATTTCTATTGCATCTACACCCAAATCCGAACCACGAGTTCCTGCTCCGATATCGGAACGATTTTTTATAATTTTTATGGATTTCATTCTTTGTGTTTTAAAATTAAAAAGCATAAAAAAGACTGTCTTTTCTGACAGTCTTTTTTATATTAACGTTTCTCAACAGTTAAAAATTCTCTGTATTTTTTACCAATATACAATTGTCTTGGTCTTCCTATTGGTTCTTTATTTAAACGCATTTCACGCCATTGTGCAATCCAGCCTGGCAAACGACCTATCGCAAACATTACCGTAAACATTTCGGTAGGAATACCTAACGCACGATAAATAATTCCTGAATAGAAATCTACATTTGGATATAGTTTTCTTTTAACAAAATATTCATCCTCTAAAGCAACTGCTTCTAACTTTTTTGCAATTTCTAAAATAGGATCTTCAATTCCTAAACTAGCTAAAACTTCATCGGCAGATTTTTTAATAATTCTAGCTCTTGGATCGAAGTTTTTATACACTCTATGTCCAAATCCCATCAATCTAAACGGATCCTTTTTATCTTTTGCCTTTAAAATATATTTTTCTACATCTCCACCATCTTTAGCAATATTTTCTAACATTTCGATTACTGCTTGATTTGCTCCTCCATGCAACGGACCCCAAAGTGCTGAAACACCAGCTGATATAGAGGCAAACATACCTGCGTGTGATGAACCAACAATACGAACGGTAGAAGTAGAACAATTTTGTTCGTGATCTACGTGTAAAATTAACAATTGATCTAAAGCATTTACGACAACAGGATCTAATTTATAGGTTTCTGTTGGTATTTTAAACATCATTTCTAAGATGTTTTCGATATAATTCAAATTATTATTTGAATAATTCATTGGATATCCTAAATTCTTTTTTAAAGCCCAAGAAGCCAATACTGGTATTTTTGCTAGTGTTTTACAAATAGCTTGGTACATATCTTCCTCACAAGAAACGTCAACAGCGTTAGGGTTAAATGCAGTTAGAGCAGACGTTAAAGAAGATAATATTCCCATTGGATGTGCATTTTTAGGGAAACCATCTAAAATATCTTTCATTTCTTCGTTAATCATCGAATACGATTTAATCGTATTTTCAAACTTTTCAAACTCTTCTTTGGTAGGAAGTTCTTCAAAAATAATTAAATAAGCTACTTCTAAGAAATTAGAATTTTCGGCTAAATCTTCTAAAGCATAACCTCTATATCTAAGAATTCCTTTTTCACCATCTAAAAAAGTTATTTCACTAGTACAAGAACCGGTATTTTTATAACCAGGATCTAGGGTTATTAATCCACCAGTAGAACCTCTTAGTTTTTTAATATCTATAGCTACTTCACCTTCTGTTCCTCTAATAATTGGGAATTCGTATTTTTTCCCATCAATCTCTAAAATTGCTGTATCTGACATGTTAATTTAATTTAAAATTTACTCGTAAACCGAGGTTACTAAAATACGATATTTTCTTAAATATGTAACAGAAAAAACGATAATTTTATTAACGATTTAATTAGATTTAAATACACAAAAAAGACTACACATATTTGTATGTATAGTCCTTTGTTTATTCTATAAAAAATTGCTTTAATTGAAACAATTCAATATTCAGATATAAATTAAAAATTCAAATTAAACGCCTTCTTTTTAGGAAAGTAAGCTACTTCGTTAAGCTGTTCTTCTATTCTAAGTAATTGGTTGTATTTTGCAATTCTATCGGTTCGTGATGCAGAGCCTGTTTTAATTTGACCCGTATTTAATGCTACTGCTAAATCTGCAATGGTTGTATCTTCAGTTTCTCCTGAGCGATGTGAAATTACACTTGTAAATCCTGCATTTTTTGCCATATTTACAGCTGCAATGGTTTCGGTTAATGTTCCGATTTGGTTTAATTTAATTAAAATGGAATTGGCGGATTTTTCTTTAATTCCTCTTGCTAATAAATCCACATTCGTAACAAATAAATCATCTCCTACTATTTGCACTTTATCGCCAATTTTAGCAGTTAAATATCTCCAACCATTCCAATCGTTTTCATCCATACCATCCTCTATCGATACAATTGGATATTTTGTGCTAAGTTCTGCTAAATAATTCGCTTGTTCTTCTGACGTTCTAATTGCTGCATTTTCACCTTCAAATTTTGTATAATCGTATTTTCCGTTTATAAAAAATTCGGATGCTGCACAATCTAATGCTAACAAAACTTCATCTCCTGCTTTATATCCTGCTTTTTCAATTGCTAAAAGAACGGTTTCAATTGCATCTTCTGTTCCGTTAAAATTCGGAGCAAAACCTCCTTCATCACCAACTGCTGTACTTAAATTTCTATCGTGAAGTATTTTTTTTAGATTATGGAATATTTCAGAACCCATTTTAAGTGCTTCAGTAAAATTATTTGCACCAACTGGCATAATCATAAATTCTTGAAATGCAATCGGAGCATCGGAATGTGAACCTCCGTTTACGATGTTCATCATCGGAACTGGCAAGGTATTTGCAGACACGCCTCCGATATATCGATATAAAGGCATTTTCATTTCATTCGCTGCTGCTTTTGCTACTGCTAAGGAAACTCCTAAAATAGCATTTGCTCCTAAATTTGCTTTATTTGCTGTACCATCCAACTCTATAAGTAGGCTGTCAATTGCATTTTGCTCAAAAACAGAAACGCCAATCAATTGATCTGCTATAATTTCATTAACATTCGATACTGCTTTAAAAACAGCTTTTCCCATATAACCTGAACCACCATCGCGTAATTCTACGGCTTCGTGTTCTCCTGTCGAAGCTCCTGAAGGTACTGCTGCTCTACCTAAAATACCATTTTCGGTTAAAACATCTACTTCAACAGTAGGATTACCTCTTGAATCAAAAATTTGTCTTGCGTGAATATCAATTATAACTGCCATATCTAATTATTTTTATTTTTGTTATTTTTTATATTTTGAATAAATTCATCAAATAAATACGATGAATCGTGTGGTCCTGGACTTGCTTCAGGGTGAAATTGTACCGAAAAACAATTTTTATTTTTCATTCGCATTCCTGCTAAAGTATTATCGTTTAAATGAAGGTGCGTTATTTCAAATTCGTCATTGCTTTCTACTTGTTCTTTATTCACAACAAAACCGTGATTTTGAGAAGTTATTTCTCCTTTTTTTGTTTCTAAGTTTAATATAGGATGATTTATTCCTCTATGTCCATTATGCATTTTATAAGTAGAAATTCCGTTTGCCAAAGCAATAATTTGGTGTCCAAGACAAATACCAAATAAAGGTAGGTTGTTTTCTATAATTTGTCTTGCTAAATGCTGAGCTTCTTTTAAAGGTTGCGGATCGCCTGGACCGTTAGATAAAAAATAACCATCAGGATTAAATTTTTTCATTTCTTCAAAAGTGGTATTATATGGAAACACTTTAACGTAACAATCTCTTTTTACTAAATTGTTTAAAATATTTTGTTTGATACCTATATCCAAAGCTGCAATTTTAAAATTTGCGGATTCCTTACCAACAAAATAAGCCTTTTTGGTAGAAACTTTTGATGCTAATTCCAAACCTTCCATACTTGGAAATTTTTTCAACTGTGTTTGCAATTCCTCTATATTTGTATTAGTAGATATTACAGCATTCATTGCTCCTTTTTCACGAATATGTCTTACTAAACTTCGTGTATCTACGTTTGTAATAGCAATAATATTGTTGTTTTCTAAAAAATTAAACAAAGAGTCATTAGCTATTTCTCTAGAGTATTCTTTACTAAAATTTTTACAAATTAATCCTGCAATTTGTATGGAATTTGATTCTTGTTCTTTTTTAAAAGTTCCGTAATTACCAATGTGTACGTTGGTTGTAACCATAATTTGTCCATAGTAAGACGGATCGGTAAAAATTTCTTGATAACCTGTCATACCAGTATTAAAACAAATTTCACCAAAAGATGTGCCTTTAATTCCTATAGATTCTCCTGTAAAAGAAGTTCCATCTGCTAAGAGTATTATTGCTTGGTTTGTTGTTGCCATTTATAGGAAAAATATTTTAATATGTTGCAAAAATAAAAAAAGATAAACTAAAGGAATAGTTTATCTTTTTTATAATATGAATGTTTATTAACATTTTATTCTTCTTCTTTAGAAGTGTTGTTTTCGGTAGTAGGAGTAGCTTGTGTATTTCCACCACGTCTTCTTCTTGTTTTCTTTTTCTTTTTACCGTTTGGATTATAAACTTCGTTATAGTCAACCAATTCGATCATTGCCATTTCTGCGTTATCTCCTTTTCTGTTTCCTAATTTGATTATTCTTAAATAACCTCCTGGTCTATCTGCAACTTTTACAGCTACATCTCTAAAAAGTTCCGAAACTACTTCTTTTCTTTTTAAGTATTTAAAAACAATACGTCTGTTATGCGTAGTATCTTCTTTAGATTTTGTAATTAAAGGTTCTAAATATTGTCTAACAGCTTTTGCTTTAGCAACTGTAGTATTTATACGCTTATGCTCAATAATTGAACAAGCCATATTAGATAGCATTGCCTTTCTGTGTGCTTTTTTTCTACCTAAGTGATTAAATTTTTTACCGTGTCTCATTTTAATTTATGATTTATGATTTATGATTTATGCCTTCAATTTATATTAAAGTGTATCAAAAAATCAAAATTATTCTTTATCTAATTTATACTTACTTAAATCCATTCCGAAAGTTAATCCTTTCATATTAACTAATTCGTCTAATTCGGTTAATGATTTTTTACCAAAATTACGAAATTTCATTAAGTCATTTTTATTGAAAGATACTAAATCTCCTAAAGTATCTACTTCTGCTGCCTTTAAACAGTTTAATGCTCTTACGGATAAATCTAAATCGATTAATCTAGTTTTAAGTAATTGACGCATATGTAAGGATTCTTCATCATACGATTCTGTTTGTGCAATAACATCTTCCTCTAAGGTAATACGCTCGTCAGAGAATAACATAAAGTGATGTATTAATATTTTAGCAGCTTCGGTAAGTGCATCTTGTGGTGATACTGAGCCATCGGTTTCAACATCAAAAACTAATTTTTCGTAATCTGTTTTTTGCTCTACACGATAATTTTCAATTGCGTATTTTACGTTTTTAATTGGCGTATAAATAGAATCGATAAAAATAGTACCTAATGCAGCCGATATTTTTTTATTTTCGTCTGCTAATACAAAACCTCTACCTTTTTCGATAGTGATTTCCATATCAAGATTTACAAATTTTTCTAGGTTACAAATAACTAAATTAGGATTTAAAACTTGAAATCCTGAAATGAAATTTTGAAAATCACCAGCTGTAATTTGTTCTTGTCCTTTAAAAGACATCGTAACTGTCTCGTTAAAAGAATCGTCTATTTGTTGCTTAAAACGAATTTGTTTTAAGTTTAAGATGATTTCAGTTACATCTTCTACTACACCTTTAATTGTAGAGAATTCATGTTCTACACCTTCAATTCTTACTGAAGTAATAGCGAACCCTTCTAAAGAAGATAATAACACTCTTCTTAAAGCGTTTCCTACAGTCAAACCAAATCCTGGTTCTAAATGTCTAAATTCGAATTTAGCTTTAAAATCATTAGATTCAATTAAGATTAGTTTGTCTGGTTTTTGAAAATTTAAAATTGCCATAAATTTTTCTGTTATCTTTAATTATTTAGAGTATAATTCAACAATAAACTGTTCGTTTATGTTTTCAGGAATTTGAATTCTTTCTGGTACTTTTACAAAAGTTCCAGTCATAGTATCTTGGTTAAAGTTTAACCATTCGTACACAGCATTACTGTTGTTTAACGAGCTTTCAATTGCAACTAAGGATTTAGATTTTTCTCTAACTCCTACAACATCACCTTCTTTTAAAGAGTAGGATGGGATATTTACGATTTCACCGTTAACAGTAATGTGTCTATGCGATACTAATTGTCTAGCACCTCTTCTAGATGGAGAAATTCCCATTCTATAAACTACGTTATCTAAACGAGATTCACAAAGTTGTAATAAGATTTCACCTGTAATACCAGATGCGTTTGATGCTTTTTTAAATAAATTACGGAATTGTCTTTCTAAAATTCCATAAGTATATTTAGCTTTTTGTTTTTCTTGTAACTGCATTGCGTATTCGGATTTTTTACCTCTACGTCTGTTGTTACCATGTTGTCCTGGAGGATAGTTTCTTTTTTCAAAAGATTTGTCTTCTCCAAAAATTGCTTCACCAAATTTACGAGCAATTTTAGTTTTAGGTCCTGTATATCTTGCCATTTTTGTTGTTTATTATAAAGGGATTATGAATTAAGGCTTGTCCTTCGATAATCGCATTCCTTTAAGTATTAGTAATAATATTAATTTGAAAAAAGCATACAAATAAATTTGAATGCTAATTATAATTTAAACTGAATAATGAATTAAACTCTTCTTCTTTTAGGAGGACGACATCCATTATGTGGCATTGGTGTAACATCAATAATTTCTGTAACTTCAATACCATTATTATGCAAAGTACGTATTGCAGATTCTCTACCGTTTCCTGGTCCTTTTACATATACTTTTACTTTGCGTAAACCTGCTTCGTGTGCAACTTTTGCACAATCTTCTGCTGCTGTTTGTGCTGCATAAGGCGTGTTCTTTTTAGATCCTCTAAAGCCTTGCTTACCTGCAGACGACCAAGCAATAACATCGCCATTTTTATTTGTCAATGAAATGATGATATTATTAAAAGATGCATGTATATGTGCTTCTCCGAAAGACTCTACGTTTACTTTACGTTTTTTATTTACTTTTGCCATTTTTATCTTAGAATTACGATTTTTAAATTACGATTTTTTATCGTAGCTATAATCTATCTACTTGCTACTTTTTTATTAGCAACAGTTTTTCTTTTACCTTTTCTAGTTCTAGAATTGTTTTTCGTACGTTGTCCTCTTAAAGGCAAACCTGAACGATGACGAATTCCTCTATAACATCCTATATCCATAAGACGTTTAATATTCATTTGAGTTTCAGAACGCAATTCACCTTCAATAGTGTATGTACCTACTTGCTCACGAATACTTGCAATTTGATCATCTGACCAATCTTGAACTTTGATGCTTTCATCAACTTTTGCATCTGCTAAAATCTCTTTAGCTCTGCTTCTTCCGATTCCAAAAATATAAGTTAAAGCGATAACGCCTCTTTTATTTCTTGGGATATCAATACCTGCTATTCTTGCCATAATTTATCCTTGTCTTTGTTTAAATCTAGGATTCTTTTTATTAATTACGTATAATCTACCTTTTCGTCGTACGATTTTACAATCTGCACTTCTTTTTTTTATGGATGCTCTTACTTTCATCTTTCTTATTTATTTTAAAGTACTGTTTACCAAATACTTCTTAAATATCGGTTTGCAAAATTACAAAAAATATTTAATCTATTGGTTTTTATTTTAATTAATATCTATAAGTTATTCTTGCAATAGATAAATCGTAAGGACTCATCTCAAGTTTTACTTTATCACCTGGTAACAATTTAATATAAAATTTTCTCATTTTACCAGATATGTGTGCTGTTACTATGTGTCCGTTTTCTAATTCAACGCGAAACATTGCGTTAGATAAAGCTTGTGTAATTACACCGTCTTGTTCGATTGCTGGTTGTTTAGCCATAACTTATGAAATTGATTTTCTTTTACTACCTTTAGTCATTAAACTATCGTAATGACTATTTAATAAGTGTGCTTGAATTTGTTGAATGGTATCAATAGCAACTCCTACTAAAATTATTAAAGATGTACCACCGTAAAATCTAGACCAACTTGGTTGAATACCTAATTTTACAATAAAAGCTGGTAATACGGCTAATACAACAAGAAATATAGAACCTGGCAAAGTTATTCTAGACAATACTGTATCTAAAAAGTCTGCAGTTTCCGTACCTGGTTTTACTCCTGCAATAAATCCACCACCTCGTTTTAAATCATCTGCCATTTTATTGGTGTTGATAGTAATTGCAGTATAGAAAAATCCGAATATGATAATTAGTAATCCGAAAAGTATATTATACTCGAGTCCAAACATATTCATAAATTTATTACCAAAGGCTGCCAAAGTATCGTTAGATGAATTTTTTAACAATGCAGGTACAAACATTAATGCTTGTGCAAATATAATTGGCATTACTCCAGCTGAATTTAATTTTAGTGGAATATAATCTCTTGCACCTCCTAAGTCTCCGATTGTACCAGCAACTGTTCTTCGTGCATAACTAACTGCTATTTTACGAACCGCTGTTACTAAGAATATTGCTGCTAAAATTACTATAAACCAAACTACTATTTCGATTAAAATCATTAATAATCCACCATTACCAGATTTTA
>CAYOWM010000035.1:0-9380 GCA_964407635.1 uncultured Flavobacteriaceae bacterium | reverse complement strand
TAAAGAATGGTTTTTTTAAATAAATTTACTATTTTATAAATAACAGGTTACTAAAACCATTGGTTCCAAGGAATCATACCTAGTATTAATACTAATGCTATTCCGTAAAATATAGCAATAGTTTTGAATTTGCTTTCTGCATTTGTTTTCTTTTTGTGCTTAGAATAACCTATGGTTATTAAAGCAATAGCGAGTAACATAGTAATAGGATGTTCTACTTGTAGCATTCTAACCGCACCATCACTAGAGACACCATTTGCTTTTAAAGATTTATATGCTTCGGAACTAAAATAAACACCTAAACCAAGTACTAGTTGAATATGTGAAACAATTAAAGTAAATAAAACCAAACGCAAATCTAGATCTTTAAATTCTTTTTTAATACTAGTAATTGCTTTGATAACTACTATAAGTAATAAAGCTAACACCAAAAAAGCCCAAAGAGAGTGTATCATTTTCATCATAATAAAATAATTTTTAGTTAAGTGCCAAAGATAGGTTTAAAACTGTTTAAACCCAAATAAAAAAACAACTTCCTTTTTTTAAGGAAGTTGTTTTTTTATACTTAATTATTTTTAGTTTATTTTTTTTCTTTTAGTAAGTAAATATAAACAGGATAGTGATCGCTGTATCCGTTTGTAAATCTACCACCACTCCAACTTCTAAGAGGATATCCTTTATATCTTCCTGTTTTGCTAGTCATATATCTTGGATTAAAGATATTTGCTTTGTATAATTTATAAGTAGAATAGTCTTTTTTGGTTGTTATTAATGGTGAAGTAAGCATAATTTGGTCAAAAAGATTTAGATTATCACGATAACCTAGAGTGCTTAATCCTCTTCTAAACATATCATCCATTGGATTGTAAATACCGCCTTTTTTCACAGCAGATTTTTTTGCTTTTGCTCCTAAAATTTTTCTTACACTTGTGTTTATCGGATCGTCATTCAAATCACCCATAATAATTACTTTAGGGTTTGGATATTCTTCTTTTAGTTCTTCAATAATTTTTTTGTTTAAAGCTGCTGCTTTTTCACGCGAAGGACGACTTTTTTGTTCGCCACCACGTCTGGAAGGCCAATGGTTTACAATTATATGTACCACTTCGTCATCTAGCATACCAGTAACTAACAATTGATCTCTTGTATAATAACGTTTTCCATCACTTTTATTATACAATTTTAACTCGTAGGTTTTACTACTTATTGGTTTAAAATATCGTTTTTGGTATAATAAAGCGACATCAATACCTCTTGCATCTGGTGATTCGTAATGGATAATACCATAATGTTTCTTTTTTAGATGGTCGTTTTTAATTAAATCTTCTAATACAGAGCGATTTTCAATTTCAGCTACACCTATGATTGCAGGACTGGTTTTGGCTTTATCAACACCAATTTCCGAAAGGACTTTTGCCATATTATCAATTTTATTCCAATAGGCTTTTGCTCTATTTTTGGCTTTCATTTCCATTATCGGACTACGTTCGTCTAGTTTTTCAGGATCATTAATCGTGTCGAATAAATTTTCTAAATTGTAAAACGCTACTGTTCGGATTTGAAATTTTTTCTTTTGACTAAAGCCATTAAATGGAAGTAAAATAAGGAGTACTAAAAATAATTTTAAGAATTTCATATATAGTTAAATTTCTGGTTGCTAAATTAAAAACAATAATCGAACCAAAAAATAAAACTAGGTACTATTTTTATTTATTAATGTTAAATTAACTAAAAAATACTTTTTAATGTGTATTTTTGTGGCATAATCAAAACAAATTTTAAATATACTTATGAAAAAATATTTTATTGTATCCTTACTTAGTATTTTTTCTGTTTTAGGAATGTATGCCCAAACCGTAAAAGGCAAGGTCATTAATGCCGAGACAGAAAAAGCAATGGCTAATGTTGAGGTTTCTGTGCAAGGAGCAGATATTACACAAAAAACTGGTACAAATGGTACTTTTGTTTTAAGTAATGTTCCTAAAGGAAAACAGATTGTTGTAATTTACCTAGCTGGTTATGAAAAGCAATTATTTCCTGTTTCTATTACGGATAAGGTCGTTGATTTGGGTGAAATTACTCTTTTTGAAGACATTAATGAAGCTGGTGATTTTAGTGAAATCACTTTGTCAGACGACGAACTTTCTGATGATGAAGGTAGTGCGGATAACACTTCAGGATTATTGCAATCCTCAAAAGACGTGTTTACTAGAGCTGCTGCTTTTAACTTTCCTTGGTTTCGAACTAGAGGTTACGATTCGGAAAACGCAACGGTTTTAATGAATGGTATTAAAATGAATAAAGTTGCCACAGGAAGACCACAATGGTCAGATTGGGGAGGACTTAACGATGTGTTGCGTAATCAAGAATTTTCTAACGGTCTTGCTCCTGCTGATAAAACTTTTGGCGGAATTTTAGGTTCTACTTCGTTTAATACTAGAGCTTCGCAACAACGTGCAGGAAGTCGTATTTCTTTTGCTTCGTCTAATCGTAGTTATACTGGTAGAGTTATGGCAACTCATAATACTGGTATTAGTAGCAAAGGTTGGGCTTTTAGCGTTTCTGCTTCTGGTCGTTTTGCTAAAGAAGGCTATTTTGAAGGTAGTACCTATAACGCAATGTCCTTTTTCTTATCTACCGAAAAGAAAATAAACGACAAACACAGCATAAATTTAACAGCACTATATACTCCTAACCGTAGAGGAAAATCCTCGCCAAACACACAAGAAGTATATGATTTAAAAGGATTGAGATACAACTCGTATTGGGGAAAACAAGGTGTTTCAAATAGAAATTCTAGAATTAAAGAAATTAAAGAACCTTTGTTTATTTTAAGTCATTATTGGACTATCAATAGCAAAACCACTTTAAATACCAATATTGGTTACCAAACAGGAAGTTTAGGTAATAGTAGAATTGGATATTATAGAGCTTTAAACCCAGATCCTACTTATTATCAAAAACTACCAAGTTATGCTTTATCGCATCCTGCTGGTCCTAATTATGTACAATATTATGATAATTTAACTGCTTTTAATACTTACGGACAAGTAAATTGGAGAGATTTATACGATGCAAATACTACCATTGGTGGAAATGCAGCATACTACCAATACGAAGATAGAAATGATGACACAACACTTTCTGTAAACACCAATTTAACAACAGAATTAACCGATAATATTACTTTAAACGGTAGAGTTAATTATAGTAAATTTAATTCCGATAATTTCGGAAATATGTTAGATTTATTAGGTGCACAATATTTTACCGATTTAGATCAATACAATTCTGGTGATGCAGAACAAAATAATTTAAACAATCCGAATAGACAAGTTACCGAAGGCGATAAATTTTTATACAATTACAAATTGTTTTCTACTACAGCCGATGCTTTTGTTCAAGCTCAGTTTTCTTACGATAAAGTAGATTTCTTTGTTGCAGCTAAGTATGCTAGTACTTCACATCAAAGAGAAGGTTTGTATAAAAACGGAGCATACGCAAGTAATTCGTTTGGTAAAAGTGAAAAATTATCGTTTAATGATGCTAGTTTTAAAGGAGGAATTACCTATAAATTATCTGGTCGTCATTTATTAAGTGCAAATGCAGGATTGGTTTCTATTGCTCCTAATTTGCGAAATACTTTTGCAAATTCAAGAGTTAACAACTCTATTATTCCAGATTTAAAAAGTCAAAAAGTAACTTCTTTTGATGTAAATTATAATTACCGAGCTCCAGGTATTAAAATGCGATTGACTGCTTATAATACAATCTTTAAAGATGCGATTGAAACTTCCTTTTATTTTGCACAAGGTATTGGTTCGCAAGGTGGTGATAATGAGGATTTTGTTGGTGAAAGCGTTACAGGAATCGAAAAAACACATAAAGGTGTTGAATTTGGTATGGAAGTACAGGTAACTCCAACTATAAAACTTACAGGAGTTGCTGCTGTTGGAGAATATAAATATAGCGATAATGCAAATTTATATTTAACATCGGATAATCAAGATTTTGCTAATGGATTTAATGATTTGGGTACTGCCTTTATAAAAAATGTAAATGTTGCAGGAACACCAAGACAAGCGTACTCTTTAGGTTTTGAATACCGAGATCCTAACTACTGGTGGTTTGGTGTAAATGCAAATTATATGACACAAAATTATTTAGATGTTTCACCTGTATTGCGTACCAACAATTTTTGGAAAGATATTGATGGCTTACCATTGATAAACCCAGAAACAGGAAATGCTGTTACCCAAACAGAAGTGGATGAAATTTTAACGCAAGAAAAATTTGATGCTGCCTTTTTATTAAATGCCGTTGGAGGAAAATCTTGGAAAATAGGCGATAAATACATTGGTCTTTTTGCAAACGTTAGCAATATTTTAGGCGAAGTGTATAAAACAGGAGGATTTCAACAAGCACGAAGTGCAAATTTTGTTAGATTACAACAACAAAATAATTTAGAAACACCAACTTTTGGTCCTAAATATTGGTACGGAAACCAAACAACCTATTACTTAAATGTTTATTTAAGGTTTTAAAAAACAACTATGAACAATAATATAAAAATGAATTTAAAAAACAATAATATGTATAAAACAAAATCTATTTTAAAATTAGCAGTAAGCTTACTTTTTGTAGTAACTGCTTTTACTGCTTGTGTTAAAGACGATAATTTTGACACGCCACATGTAGAGTGCGACGATACTTTTTTAGCAGAAGTTCCTGCAAGTGCAATAACTTCTTTTCAAAATGTTGTAGGAAATTATACTGGTAGTATTTCTGATTTTGCAGATATGGATGCAGATGCTGTCTATTTTGAAGGTTATGTAACTTCTAGCGATTTAAAAGGTAATTTTTACAAAGAACTATTTATTCAAGATGCACCTGAAAATCCAATGTATGCTGTAAAATTAGCAATTGATGTGCGAGGATTATATACAAAATACACAATCGGAACAAAATTACTTATTAAACTAAACGGTCTTTCTATCGATAAAAGTCATGGCGAACTTACCATTGGCGAAAATATAAACGGACAAATTAGTAATATTAGAGAAAATGTTGCAGATGCAAATATTCACAGAACCTGTACTAGTGAAACTATTATTCCTATTGAAGTAACTGCTTCATCAGAAGTTAATAATGCGATGTTAGGAAAATACATTCAATTAAAAGATGCACAATTCGATTTAACCGTTACTGGTTTGCCTTTTGTAGATCCAAACGATAGTTATGATACAGCAAGAACCATTGTATTTTGTAGCGATGAATCTACTATTAAATTAGAAACTAGTTCGTTTGCTGCTTATGGCGACACGCCGTTAACAACTAAGAAATTTGATGTTTCTGGTATTTTAAGCAGAAACTATGGCGATGACAATTATGTATTAAAATTAAGTAGCACAGCAGATATTTTAACCAATGATGATGCACGATGTGATCCAATAATTTTAGATTGTGGAACTGCCGTTGCTGGTGCAAATACAATTTTTAGTGAAAATTTTGAAGGAATTTCAGATGAAGCAGACTTAATTCCTTTAGGTTGGACAAACGTTAATGTAAACGGAGGTACACATATTTGGATTGATAAAACGTATAGCGGTAATAAATACATGCAATTAGGAGCATATAATTCTAATGAAAATCCTTTAGAAGCTTGGTTAGTTACTCCTGCTATTAATTTAGATGGTTCTACTGACGAATCGTTTACTTTTGATGTAAATGTAGGATATTACAGAGGTGCTGCTTTAAGCGTATATGCATCTACTGATTTTACTGGTGATGTGCAAACGGCAACTTGGCAATTAATAGATAATGTAACTTTACCAACAGGTCCTTCAAGTGGATATGGTACTTTTCAATCTGCTGGAGATATTAATGTTTCTTGTTTAGATGGTGATGTGTATTTTGCCTTTAAATATGTAGGAGAAGATGGTGGAGTAACCACTACTTTCCAAATTGATAATGTTACAGTAACAGGAAATTAAGAAAGAATTTTTTTAAATAAAAACCCTGCAAACGTATGTTTGCAGGGTTTTTATTTTTTTAGAAACCTTTTTAAAACAATCTCGTCTATATAAATAGAAAAGCAAAAGCACTAGTGAAAATAATTTCGTTACATAAAAATTTAAACCTAAGTAGTAAAAAGGCAATAAAACGATTACGAGCTAAGGATAGAGAAATGCAAAATAAAGTGTTTGCCTATTATTCGCCAAAAATGTTAGGTGTTTGCAGACAGTATATAAAAGATTTACAACAAGCCGAAGAAATAATGCTTAACGGATTTTTAAAAGTTTTTACTAAAATAAATTCGTATAGTGGTTCAGGTAATTTTGAAGGATGGATTAGACGTATTATGGTAAACGAATGTATTTCCTTTTTACGAGTGAAAAAAAATGTTTTTTTAGTTGAGGAAGAAAGCACATTTACAGAAAAATGTATCGAACAAAATGAAAATGAAAAAATAATTAATACCGATTACCTTCAAAGTATAATAGATAATTTAAAAACCGATTTAAAAATTGTTTTTAACCTCTACGTTATCGAAGAATACAAACACAAAGAAATAGCAGAAATACTAAATATTAGTATAAATGCATCAAAATTACGCTATCGAAAAGCAAAACAACAGCTACAAAAACAAATTGAATTAAGCAGATTACATTATGGAAAATAACATAGAAAATAACATTAAAAAGGCTTTCCGTAATAGAGAAATCCAACCAAGTGCAAATGCATGGAAGGTATTAGAAGCTCAATTAGATACTGCCGAAACTAAACGAAAATCTATATTTTTTAAATATTTAGCATATGCGAGTATTTTTATTGGTTTGCTTTTAGGATTGTACGTTTTTATCAATCCATCGAAAACTAAAAAAATACAAAAAGAACTTATTACCAAAGAAATACCAAAATTAAAATGGAAAAACCTACAACCAAAAACCGAAATAACCACTATTTCGACTAAAAAAGAAGCTCTAACACCACAAAAAAATACAAATTTTAAAAGACCAAAAACGACTCACCAAAAAATTGCGGTAAAAAAGAAAAAAATGGTACTAAAAAATGCGGTTAAAAAAGATGGTTTTCCTCAAAAAAACACCGCTAATTTAACACCAATTTTGTTGAGTAAGGCAAAAAAGGTTGTGGATAACGGCAATATACTTCCTGTAAAGAAAAAAGAAATAACAATACCTAAAACTAATCTTATATCGCAAGGTATTATTGCAACAAATACGGTTAAAAAGAAAGTATTCACTTCTGATGCAGAATTAGATAAGATGCTTGTACGTGCAATTAGTAAAGAAATGTCTAAAAAAGATACATTTAAACGAACTTTAAATATTAAAAACAATCAAGTTTTATATTCTTTAGAAAACGAAATAAACAAACCAATTAAAACAAAATTAGTCGATAAATTACGAATAGGTAAACAAACTATCAAAACCTATCTTTCTAGAAAATAATATTAACACAAATTAAAAATTTAACAAAATGACACGAATACTAACATACACCATAATTGTATTATTAACAATGATGCAAAGCATTTTTGCACAAGATACTTTAGAACTCAAAACAAAAGAAATTGCTAGGAAAATGGACTCCATTACAACTACCGAACGCATGCTTTTGAAAAAAGAAATTCGTAAGCTAGAGAACGATTATCAAATGGATAAACTTACTGAGGAACAGGTAGAAAAATTAAAATTAGAAGCCGTTGCAAAACATGCAAAAATAATACAACAAGAAATAGACAAACTAGAAGAGGAACTACATACAACTATTCAAAATCGTGTAGATAATAAACTGACAAATAATAAATTAAAAAAGAATTCCGACGGAACATATACACTGCAAATAAAAACAAGAAAAAAAAATAGTGCCGAAAACCAACGAACCCATTCTGATATTATATTTGCCTTTGGTTTAAATAATGTACTGTTAAATACCGATTTTAATACAATACAAGATTCGCCTTATAAATTTGGTGCATCTAGTTTTATGGAGTTCGGTAAAAATTACAAAACTAGACTATTTAAAGAAAACACCGTTTTTTATGTAGATTATGGGTTATCTGTACGATATAACAATCTTATTTTAAAAGATAATAAGTATTTTGTTACCAACGGAAACGATACCAATTTAGAAACATTTTCACACGATTTAAAAAAGTCTAAATTTAAAAATGTACAATTGGTTGTTCCGTTATATTTGGAAATGGATTTTAGCAAATCTAAAATAAAAGAGGATAAAAAAATAGTTAGACGTAACCAATCTTTTCGTATTGGTTTTGGAGGTTTTGGAGGAATAAATTTAAAATCCAAACAAATTTTAAAATATAAATTAGACGGAAAAAAAATTAGAGATAAACGAAAAGGTGATTACAATGTAACACAATTTGTTTATGGTTTAAATGCTTTTATTGGCTACAAGGACACCAGTTTTTATGTAAAATACGATGCAAACGATTTGTTTCACAACAATTTTAAAAACCAACACAATATTTCATTTGGAGTGCGATGGGATTTATAATTTATTTGAATTTATTATACAAAAAAAAGAAAGAATATTTGTTCTTTCTTTTTTTATGGATATATAGCTACTGTTACTTTTTGTAATTTAACCCAAAAAATTCATACATTTTCTATTATAAAGCCAAACTACCTACTATAATTGAAAATGCTCAAAATTGGGCTACAATTTTATTGGTATTTTGGCTTTTCATAACGAAAACCTATGAATTTTTCGGGTTGATAAACACCAAACGCTTTATATACAAACCGTTGCTAAAGTCCATCATCAATACAGGTATTTTATGTCAAAAAAATAAAATTTCTTTATTGAATTGCTTTGATAATCTCCAATTTTTATCTCTGACCCGAATTTTTTCCTGTCTTCGACCCTGGGTCACCCAAACTCAAAAAGTTTAGATAATTCCTTTTGTTCATTGGTGATAATTATATTGTGTTTTATTATTCGTTCTCCCTCTTTTATTTGTATCTGATAGATTGTTTTTGCTATATCTATCGCTTTTTCGGGAGATAATTTCGATTTTTTTTCTTTTAATAATCGTTCAAGCTCTTTGTATATTTTATAGGCAATAAAATTTATTGTAATATGAGATTCTATTCGCCTTTGTAGTTGATGATAGATAGGTCTTATCTTTAAATCGTGTTTTGATATTCTAAATGCTTTTTCTATTTTCCATAAATATCCATAATTTTCTATTATTTGATCTTTTGTAAGGCTTGTATTTGTGATATATCCTTTTAATCCATCCCATTTTCCGTCTTGATTAAATTTTTCTTTATCTATGCTTATTTTAATCTCTCCATCCATTTTAAGATACTTGTTGTATCCTCTATTATTGA
>CAYOWM010000034.1:4543-9657 GCA_964407635.1 uncultured Flavobacteriaceae bacterium | reverse complement strand
CAATAAGAATAGCTACTGAACCTTGACCAACTAATACATACATTGGTCCTGGACAAGCTCCTGCTAACGCCCATCCTAAACCAAAAATAATACCTCCAAGAATATTGCGATACCTACCTCGTTTTTTTGGTGTAAAAACTACTGCTTCGCCATTGATGTTTTTTAATTTTGTTCGTTTAATTATTTGTACTAAAATAATCCCTACTACAATAGCAGAACCAATTATTCCGTACATATGAAACGATTCGAAACGAAACATTTCGTAAATGCGATACCACGAAATTGCTTGTGATTTTGATAAAACTATTCCGAAAAATGTACCTACAAAAAAGAATTTTAATAATTTCATACTAATTTTATTTAAAGATTACAGGTAAAATAAACCAAGTCATTGTTAAACCACCAATAAAAAACCCAATAACTGCAATTAACGACGGCAATTCTAACATACTAAGCCCAACAATTGCATGACCAGAGGTACAACCTCCTGCGTATCTTGCTCCGAAGCCTACTAATAATCCTGCAAGTAATAAAATAGAAAATCCTTTTATACTTAAAACAGATTCCATACTAAAAATTTCGGAAGGCAGATAGGTCTTACCAATTTCTTTAAAATGAAATTCTTGTAAATGTTCTACAGTATCTGGATTTAGTTGAATATTTGTGTCTGGAGTTAAATAATTTGCAGCTAAAAATCCACCTAAAATCAAACCAAACATAAACGCTAAATTCCAATTATTTTTTTTCCAATCAAATTTAAAATAATCGACTAATTTACCTGCTCCAATAACAGAACACATATTTTCAAGATTAGAAGAAATTCCTAATCGTTTACCAAAATAAAACATTAAAAACATCGATAAGGCAATAAGTGGTCCAGAAACGTACCATGCCCAAGGTTGAGTTAAAAATTCCATAAATTTTAATTTTTAGTTAGTACTCAAATTTATAGAAACAAAATTTTAGGTTTGTAATATTTGTTACATAACTAGATTTTTTGGCTGTTAAAACTCCAAAACTTCTATTTTATTACGGTATAATTTTATTTTTTTCTCGTTTTCTAGTTGTTTTAATAATCTAGAAACTACTACTCGTGAAGTATTCAAATCTAATGCTATTTGATGATGTGTTGTGTGTAAAGTTGTATCACGCATTATTTTTACTTTATCAGAAAGGTATTTAAATAAACGCTCATCCATTTTCATAAAAGCAAGTGTATCAATAGCTTCAATCATTTCATCTAATCTTGAACTATAACTTTCAATTACAAACTCACGCCAAGTTTTGTATTTACCCATCCATTCTTCTAGTTTTTTTACTGGTAGATAAATAGCTTCGGAATCTTTTTCGGCAACACCTCTAACTTTACTTTTTGCATTGTTTAAGCAGTTAACAAACGAAATTGCACAAGTATCGCCTCGTTCTAAAAAATACAATACAATTTCATCGCCTTTTTTATCCTCACGAACAATTTTAACTGCTCCGTTTAGTAATAAAGGTACTTCTTTAATTAAATTGCCAACATCAATTAGTAAATCGTCTTTTTTTAGTTTTACTAATTTGCCATATTTTTCAATTTCTCGAAGCAGATCCTCTTCAAAAACAACGCTAAAGTAATCTTGTAATTTTTCGTGCATGATATTTTAGTTTAACGGTAAAGTTACTATTATTTTTTTAATATAACCTAATATACAATCTGTTCCTCCACTATTTTTTAAAATATACTCCTTTGCAATCTTGCTTGTTTCTTTTAAAAACAAAGGGTTTTTAAGCTTTTGCATATAGCTAACAAATTCATTTTTGTCAGAAATAGAAAAACAAGCTTTTAATGCAATTAAATCTTTTGCTTCTTGAAATTTTTGATACTTTTTACCAATAAGTATTGGTAAACCAAAGGTAGCTGGTTCTAAAATATTATGAATTCCTGCTCCAAAACCTCCACCAACATAGGCAACTGTACCATAGGAATAAATTTTGTTTAAAACACCAATTGTATCAATAAGTAACACTTGCGATTTATTGGATATTTCATCATCGGTATAATACGATATATTTTTAGTAATTATTTTTTTAAACTGTGTTAATTTAACAGGATTCATGGTATGTGGAGCAATAATAAATTGCTCCGAATCTGTAGCGTGATTATTTATGTAATCGACTAAAATTTCTTCGTCTTTTTGCCAAGTGCTTCCTGCAATTAGCGTAAAATCGGAAGTAGGATTTATAAAGTTTTCTATTTTTTCTAAACGATTATCCATTTTGGTAATTTTAGCAACTCTATCAAATCTAGTATCGCCACAAACTTGCACATTGGTAAATCCAATATTATTTAACAACTCTTTTGATTCGTTATTTTGCACAAAAAAATGGGTAATGGTTTGCAAAGCATTTCGCATAAATTTCGCAAAAAAATGATTTTTAAAAAATGTCTGCTCTCTTCTAAAAATAGCAGAAACTACTATGGTTTTAATATTTTTTTGCTTTAATTCTTTTAAAATGGTTGGCCAAAATTCGTATTTTACAAATATTGCTAATTCAGGATGTACATATTCTAAAAATCGTTTTGCATTTTTTTTTGTATCTAAAGGCAAATAGCATATTACATCTGCAAATTTGTAGTTTTTACGTATTTCGTAACCTGAAGGCGAAAAAAAAGTCAATACAATTTTATAGTTTTTATATTGGTCTTTTAAGTTTTCAATAATTGGTCTGCCTTGTTCAAATTCGCCTAAAGAAGCACAGTGAATCCAAATTACTTTATCGGTTTTTTTAATAGACTTTAGTTTGTTAAACGTTTCTTTTCTTCCGTTAAGGAAAAAATGAATCTTTTTATTAAATAATGAAACGGGTTTTAATAAAAACGAAACAATATAAACAAATATGTTATAGAAAAAATACATTATTTAGCAAAAATAAAACTAATTTACTATTCTGTATTCTGTAATTTGAATTATTTGTATTTTTGAACTCCTAAAATTAAATATTAAGCGTAATGAAAAAAATTCAAATGGTTGACTTACAAGGTCAATACCAACACATAAAAGGTGCTATCAACAAAGCTTTTACTAGTATTTTAGATTCTGCTTATTATATTGGTGGTCCTGAAGTAAAAGGGTTTCAGCAAGATTTAGAAAAATATTTAGATGTAAAACACGTAATTCCTTGTGCAAACGGAACGGATGCCTTGCAAATTGCAATGATGGGTTTGGGTTTACAACCTGGTGATGAGGTAATTACTGTTGATTTTACCTTTGCTGCAACAGTTGAAGTTATCGCATTATTACGATTAACTCCTGTTCTAGTTGATGTAGATGCTGCTACTTTTAATATGGATATTGCTGCTCTAAAAAAAGCGATTACTCCTAAAACAAAGGCAATTGTTCCGGTACATTTATTTGGACAATGTGCAAATATGGAGGAAATAATGAAAATTGCTAAAGAACATAATTTATTTGTTATTGAGGATAATGCACAAGCAATTGGTGCGGATTATACTTTTAGCGATGGTACAAAAAAGAAATCAGGAACTATCGGTAATGTAGGTACAACTTCTTTTTTTCCTTCTAAAAATTTAGGATGTTATGGTGATGGTGGTGCAATTTTCACTAATGACGACGAACTTGCGCATACCATAAGAGGAATTGTAAATCACGGAATGTACACGAGATATTATCATGACGTTGTTGGTGTAAATTCGCGTTTAGATAGTTTACAAGCTGCTGTTTTACAGATAAAATTGCCTTTACTAGATTCGTATTGTCAAGCAAGACAAAAAGCAGCAAAATTTTATTCGGATGCTTTATCTGTTTCTGATAAAATTGAAGTTCCTACAATAAGTGATTTTAGTACACACGTGTTTCATCAATATACCTTAAAACTTAAAGGAATAGATAGAGATGCGTTACATAAACACTTGTTAAATAAAGGAATACCAAATGCAATATATTATCCTGTAGCATTACATAATCAAAAAGCATATCAAGATAGTCGTTATAATGAATCGGATTTTAAAACAACTAACGAATTGTGTAAAACGGTACTTTCGTTACCAATGCACACAGAATTAGATCAAGAACAACAACAGTTTATTGTAGATACAATTTTAGAATTCTGCTCGTAAATAAACACATGGCTACTAACAAATTAATAGACTCTTTTGGTAGAGAAATAACGTATTTACGTCTATCTATAACAGATAGATGTAATTTGCGTTGCCAATATTGTATGCCAGCAGAAGGAATTGATATTGTTAAAAAAACCGAATTACTTACCTACAAAGAAATGTATCGTATTATTCGTGTGTTAAGTGAATTAGGAGTAAATAAAGTTAGACTAACTGGAGGAGAACCATTTGTACGTAAGGAATTTATGACATTTTTAGAGAAGTTAAACTTTAATAAAAATTTAAAAGAAATAAATATCACCACTAATGGTGCTTTAATTTCTAAACACATAGATTCTTTAGAAAAATTAAATGTAAAAAACATTAATTTAAGTATAGATAGTTTAAATGCTGAAAATTTTAAAAAAATAACTAGACGTGATGTTTTTTCGCAAGTTTATAACACGTTAGAAGTTTTAGAAAAAAGTGATTTAAATCTAAAATTAAATGTTGTTGTACAAAGTGGTATTAATACTAATGAAATTAAAGATTTTGTTTTATTAACAAAGCATAAAGACTTGTCTGTTAGATTTATAGAGGAAATGCCTTTTAATGGTAAAGGACAACGAAAAACTTTAGAAAATTGGAATTACAATCGTATTTTACAAGAGATAAACGATAATTATACCAATATTATTAAACTAAAAGATTCTAAATCTAGTACTTCTAAAAATTTTAAAATAGAAGGCTTTACAGGAAATTTTGGAATTATTCCTGCTTTTACAAGAACCATCTGTAACGATTGCAACAGAATTAGAATTACCGCAACAGGATTGTTTAAAAATTGTTTATTTGATGATGGTGTTTTTAATATTCGTGATTTTATCCGAAACGGAGCAAGTGATGACGAAATAAAACAACTTTTTATAGATACTATAGCAAAAAAACCAAAAAATGGATTTATTGCCGAAGCAAATCGAAAATCACAAAAAGGTGTTTCGGAAAGTATGTC
>CAYOWM010000034.1:0-4443 GCA_964407635.1 uncultured Flavobacteriaceae bacterium | reverse complement strand
ACGAGAATCGTTTTTTAATAATTCGTTATAAGCTAATAGTGTTTTGGTACTTTCGTCTTTTGGGTCTAATTTTTCGGTTACTTTTCCACTCCAAAGTACATTATCGGATAAAATAATTCCTCCAGAATTCATTTTACCTATAACTTTATTAAAATAATTGATATAATTAGGTTTATCGGCATCTATAAAAACCAAATCAAATGTATCTTGAATATTTGGAATTATTTCTAAAGCATTTCCTAAATGTTGCTGAATATTTTTAGCATACTCAGATTTATCAAAATATTTTTTTGCAAAATCAACTAATTCCTCATTTTTATCAATAGTGTGTAGTGTTCCGTTTTTTTGTAAACCTTCGGCAAGGCATAATGTAGCATAACCTGTGTATGTACCGATTTCTAAAATTACTTTTGGTTGTTTAATTTTAGATAAGATACTTAAAACTCTGCCTTGAAAATGACCACTAAGCATACGTGGATTTAATACTTTTTGCCAAGTTTCTTTACTGAGTTTTTGTAATAATTTTGGCTCGTTTTCAGAATGGGAAACGGCATAGTTGTCTATTTTTTCTGGTAAAAAATTCATCTAAATATTTTTTGTAAAAATAACTACTTGATAAGTAATAGATAAAAAAAAGTCCATAAATTTTAAATTTACAGACTTTTAATTATAATTATTGACTTGTAATAATTTGTATTAATTGATTTGCAGGAATTACACCAGATTGTCGCCAAACTTGTTTTCCGTTTTTAAATAAGATGAGTGTCGGCACACCTCTTACTTGGTAACTTGCAGCAATACTAGGGTTTTTATCTACATCAATTTTTACAATTTTAACTTGATCCTTTAGTTTTTGTTTTACCTCTACAAGAATTGGAGCGACCATTTTACAAGGACCGCACCAATCTGCTTTAAAATCTACCAAAACAGGTACATTTTGATTGATAATATCTTTGAATTTAGCCATAATTCTCGTTTTTAACTCATTTTACCTGAAGCACAACTAACAAAGGATTTTGCTTTGTGTAGCATAGAGTTTGCATCACCAACTTCTGGATAACCCATTTTAGAAAGTTTTTCTTTTACTGTTGTAAAAATTTCCTCAGAAACTTCGTTAATTGTTATTTCCGAATTTTCTAAAGCTACCTCTACTTCGGTAACACCTTCTATTGATAGAAGTCCTTTTTTAATAGTGTTTGCACAACCATTACATTTTAAATTTAGTATATTTATTTTTTTCATTTTTTATATGTTATTGTTTATTATTTAGTCGTAAAAATAATTATTTTATTACACTATCTTGTTCCTCCATGTCCTTTTGCAACAACAAAGAGTATTTTTATATTTAAATATAGAAATCTGAAAAACTGAACAATCCAATTTTTCATCATAAAACGTTGCATTTTTGTTATTTTTTCTGCCATTTTTCTTTTATTATTAGATTATTATTCAGGTATTAACCACCAAAAAGGTTTCATTTTGGCTTTATAAATAAACATATAGTGTAATGCTAATTTTACCCAATGTCCTGCAAGTCCCATATCACCAATAGTATCGTTTAAGTTTCTACCACCAGTATTTGGATATTTTTTATAATCAGGTACAATAGGATTTACGGTCATAGTTACAGCAGAACCTCTTCCTAAACCATAACCAGAGGAAGCAACACAAGCAGCACCCATATTTCCCATAGAGCCTTTATGTAATTTAGCATTTTTGCCATTTTTTACTAATTCAACAATAGTATCTACTACAACTTTTGCTGAAATTCCTGAAGGCATTCCTGTTCTTGGTGGAGCAGGAAATATTGCTGTTCCGTTTTTACTAGTTCTTGGTTTAGAAATGGTATGTGGTGGAGCAAAAGCAATTCCTGGAGCAAAAATATTAGTATAACTAGGGTTTTGGTAGGTTTCTGGCCAATCTTGCACTGTCCATTCTTCGTATGGTTTTGGTGTATAATCCGCATCTACAATCATAAACCCTTTAAATAATTTAGGTGTAATATCTGTTCCGTTTTTATCGTATGCTTTAAATCCATGACCTGAAAAAGAAGGGATTAGCATTGCAAAATCAAATTTTTCGGTAGTAAAATTTCCGTCTAAAGTTTCGTAGTGGACTATTCCGTTTTCAACTTTGTTTACACCAGCACGTTTAATCCATTTTATACCTCTATCTTCAAAAAGCATTTCTGCTAATTCTTGGCCAGTCATTTCTTTTCCGCCAACTTTTAGTAACATACCATCCATACCAAAATCGCCTAATTCGTATTCATTAGAAATCCAAGTTATGGTTGCTTTATCTCGTACTTTATGTCGGTTTAGTTCGTGTTCTACATTTAAAATATATTCAAATGCTGCACCTTGACAGGTTGCTTTAGCATGACCAGTTCCGATAAGAATATTAACATTTTCGCCATTTTTCATTTTTTCAATAAGCGATTCTAATTCTTTCCAAGCGTGTTGTGCATGATCGTAAGTACATACTGAAACGGTTTTGTTTGTTCCTGGTAATAAACCTTCTGTAGCTCCAAAATTTAATTTAGGACCTGTTGCATTAATTAGATAATCGTAGGTTATTTTGGTGGATTGCCCTTTGTTTTCTCCTGTAACGAATTCAGCAGAAACAAAAGGTTTTTCGGTTTCTGCATCTCCTTCAGGATGAAAGGTTGTTACTTTTGCTTGTATGTAAGTAATTCCTTTTTTTTTGTATAGTGGTTTTAAAGGAAAAACGGTTTGTTTTGGTTTCATACGACCAACACCAATCCATATATTAGAAGGAATCCATTGGTAATTACTATTTGGCGAAACCATAACAATTTCGTGGTTTTTACCAAGTTCTTTGTGTAAATATGAAATGGCAGTATGTCCTGAAACTCCTGCTCCTAATACTACTATTTTTGCCATTTTTTGTTTTTATTGGTTAAAAGAAATACTCCAAATTCCTCTTAAATCATTTGGTTTAAATCCTGTTGCTTTATCGTTAGGATACAAACTTTTTAAAATACTATCGGTTTTTGAAGTTACTTGTTTGTTTAAAACACCATGACAAGCAACACATTTTTTTTGTAGCTTAATAGGTGTATAAAAGTGTACTTTATTATCTTGTTCTTTTTGAACAATTGGTGTTAGTTTTTCGCCATTTTTTATTTTAGCAAGGTATTCGTTTAATATTTTTTCTTCTGCTGTGTTTGGTGAATTTTTTGGGTTTCTTAATTTAAGAGCGGTTCTTTTTATAGAAACGTTGTATTGTTTTTCCATAGCTTCCGTTAACGGATAAGCAGATTTATTACAAAACGGAATTGCAGCTTGTGTTCCTCCTGCTTTCATTTGTTTCATTAAATTCCTCCCCAAATTTTTCATGGTTGCTTGTGCAATTTCTTTTCCTTTTGTTATGTATTCTTTTTTTTGTTTTTCGGTTAAGTCATTGGTACAACTTAATATTGACATTATAGCTAATAAAAATAATGCTTTTTTCATAAATCTTTAATAGATTAAAAAAGCGGAATTTTAATTCCGCTTTTTGTATAATTATTTTATTTTTTTGCTGGTAAACCTAATGCTGACCATCCGTTAAATCCTCCGTTAAGATTTACAACCTTGTAGCCTTTACTTTTAAGCATATTTGCAGCTTTCATACTTCTACCTCCAGAACGACAATATACATAAACAGGTTCGTCTTTTTTATATTTTGCCATTTGCTCTAAAAAATTAGCATCAAACACATTAATGTTTGTTGCATTTTCTAGATGTCCTTGAGCGTATTCTTGTGGTGTTCTAACATCTACTAATTGTACTTCTTTTCCGTTTACTCTTTCGTAAAACGCTTTGGTATCTAATTTTTCAATAGATACTTTTGTTTCTTGTTTTGCTTTAGGAGTGCTTTTTTCTTCTTTTTTAGTTTGTGCACAACTTGTCATTACTAAAGTAACGGCTACTAATAATATGATTTTTTTCATTGGTAATAAATTTTTAGTGAGCTACAAAATTACAATATATATGTAGGTTTAAATGTAACTAGTGTTACTTTTTTGTATTTAGACTGCAATTTTACACCAAAAAAAGGCAATCGTAACATTTTACACATTTAGTTTTTAACTAATCTTAGTAAAATAGAAAACGGAAAACGAGATTTTGATGAAAAAGAAACAATAGAATATAACATTATAAAATTAACTTGGTATCACGCATCTGCTACATTTCAAAACTTATGAAATACTAAGGTATTCCTACGGATTTAAAATTTTGCGTCTAAACAAAGCTAATTCCATAAATTTTGCGGTCTAATACCCAAAAATGCAATAATAGTTACATCTTTTGACTAAATAGTGCTATTATTTTAAAAAATAATAACTTATTTTTGTACTTTAATACTACTGATTATGAAAAATTTATGTTTCCTTTTTGTTTTTTTTAGTGCATTTGTACATGCACAAGTTGGTATTGG